>JARRPS010000169.1:0-5000 GCA_037382625.1 Gemmatimonadota bacterium
AGCTGCGGCTGTCCTCTCCGAGACTGCCGCTTCCCAGCACGAACTTGGCCGCGCTCGGATTCGGCGTTCCCTCGACTTCGATGTTCAATCGGGACACGGAAGGTCGTCTCCTCGGTTACAGCGCACCGTCCGTCCTCGAACGAATGCGGCCGCAATGTACCCGCCGGGCTTCGCATGGCAAATCCGGGCAATTACGGATGTGTCAGAAAGTCAGCTCCTGCAGGGTCTCCTCGAGCATCCCGACCGCGCGGCGAATCAGGTCGGGTGAGATCGTCAGCGGCGGCGAGAAGGAGATGACGTTTCCCTCGGGTCCGCCGGGAAGCAGGATCCATCCGCGCCGCAGGGCCGCGAGGGTCAGCTGTTCCGCCAGGTGAGGATCGGGCTCCCGCGAGTCCGGGTCTCGAACCAGATCCATGCCGATCATCAGCCCTCGTCCCCGGATCTCGCCGACGCGGGCGTGCCGGGAGACGAGCGACGTGAGCAGACCTCTGAAGTACTCGCCGCTTTCACGCGCCCTGACGGGCAGATCCAGCCGCTCGATCTCGCCGAGGGAGGCGATCGCGGCCGCACAGGCCAGGGGGTTTCCCAGGAACGTCGAGGTATGCTTCGCCTCTCCCGTCGACTCCGGCCAGACTTCCATCAACTCCGAGGGCCCGAGGCAGGCGGCGATCGGCAACGCTCCGGAGAGTGCCTTGCCGATGCAGAGAAGATCCGGCACCACATCCTCGTGCTCGAAGGCGAACATCCGCCCCGTGCGCCCGAGGCCGGTGTAGATCTCGTCGAAGATCAGGACCAGGTCTCGTTCTCGGCAGAGTCCGGCAAGTCCGGCGAGAAAGCCCGGCGGAGGCACGACGTCACCTCCCCGTCCCTGCACCGGCTCCACGATCACACATCCGATCGCGTGTCCACCGGGGCCCGCAAGAATGCTCTCGACGATGGCGAGCGAAGTGACACCCGCGGCCTCGTTCCCTTCGACTCCGGGCGGAGGCCGAAAAGCGTTCGGATAGGGCGCGCGGAACACGTGCGGATTCAGCTGGTCTTCGAAGGGCACCCTGAACAGCTCCCGATCCGTCACCGAAAGAGCGCCATACGTGAGTCCGTGATACGCGCCCGTGAATGCGATCACACCCGGCCTTCCGGAGCGCAGTCGAGCCGTCTTGAGTGCCGCTTCAATCGCCTCCGAACCCGAATTCGCCAGGATGCCGCGGCATTCACCCCAGGGCGAGAGCTCCGCCAGCCGCTCCAGCAATCGTACCTTCACCTCGGGCGGGTGTACGTCTCCCATGCCGTGCAGCAGGTGCGCGATCTGTCTTCGAAGGGCATTGACGATCCGGGAGTTCCGGTGCCCGGCCCCCGCGACAGCGAACCCGGCGGTGAGATCCACGTACCGGTTTCCATCCGCGTCCCACACGTTGCTGCCGCGAGCCCGCCGCCAGAAGATGGGGAACTCGTCGGACAGGAAGGTCACGTTTCGTGACTCCACTGCGCGCAGCCGCCGTGCCAGGGACCGCGAGCGTGGCCCGGGAGGGTCCACCCTGATCCGGGGCGGCAGGTTCGACTCGGAAGCGCTCATCGGGGTGCAAGCTGTACCGGTTCAGGGAAAGCGTCAACGAACCTCGGCATCGGTTCGAACGTCTCGAGAGGAGATTCGATGGAATTGAAGGGGAAGACCGCCATGATCACGGGTGGCTCTAAAGGACTGGGGGCGGCGCTCGCCCGTCGATTCGCGGCCGAAGGCGCCGCAGTCTCGATCTGCGCCCGCCATGCAGGGGAGATCGCGACCGTCATCGCCGAGATCGAATCAGCGGGAGGTCGAGCCCGGGGATCGGTCGCGGACGTCACGTCGCAGGAAGATCTCGTCAGCTGGCTAAAAGACACCCGGTCGGAATTCGGCCCGATCGATGTCTTCGTGAACAACGCATCGGTACTGGGGCCGCGCGTCGCGATCGAAGCTTACCCGACGGACGCCTGGCGTCAGGTGATCGAGGTCAACCTGACCGGCGCATTTCTCGCCTCGAAGGTCTTGATTCCGGCATTGCGGGAACGAGGCGGTTCGATGATCCACGTGTCATCGGGAGTCGGTGATCACGGAAGGCCCCTGTGGGGCGCCTACTGTGTGTCGAAGAATGGGCTGGAAGCGCTCTCCGAGATGCTGGCCGGCGAATTGAAGGAAGACGGAGTTCGCTCGAATGCCGTGGATCCGGGCTCGATGCGCACGGAGATGCGGGCAGCGGCCTACCCGGACGAGGATCCCGCTGACGTTCCGACGCCGGCGGAAGTCGCCGACGTCTTCGTCTGGTTGGCTTCGGATCGGGCACGCGACGTGACCGGCCAGCGATTCAGAGCCAAGGAATTCGAGCGCGATTCCGGCTGAAGCTTCGATATCGTGTTCGGGCGACTCAGGCCGGGCGCATGCGCGCGATGACCTGCGTCCACGTTGGACGAGCTGTGACTCCAGGCGCACAGCTCAGCAGGTCAAGGCCAGGAAGCAGAAGCGGTGACCTCGCTATGCCGCGATCAGCAGGGATTCAAGAATGCCGGGTCAGCGCAGCCAGGTCCGAGATTATCGATAACCAGCCACTCGCTGACCACCTGCCGCTTCTCCGTACACGCGAAGCCGTCGAGCCTCGCCGTGCCGTAGCTGTGAGGAGCTGATGCACCGACGCGAATCGGGCTGTACAGCAGGTCACCCACGCATGGGAGCGTCATCGATATCTCGACAACACCTTCCTGCGGCAAGTCATGGAAGTAGCGGAGTTGATTTTCATAGATTCCGCGCAGGATTTCAACACTCACGTGCCGACGCACTTCGCTTTCCCACGGCTCGAAGTCGATGACGAGATTCGCGCGGACGGATGGCTCCAGTGCTACCGGGTCGTCGTCTCCGCAGCCGGCAACGGTGAGAAGCAGGATCGAAACGAGCAGCGACTTTCGCATGGTGCCTCCAATCTGGCGAACTCAAGCCGCTTCCTTCGTAGGGGAGAACAGACAAGTCGAGGTCAAGCCGATGTGCGCCCGCACGAGCGGGTCATAGAGATGGGGCCTGATGGAGAGAGAACTCACCGTGCCGGCCGGGCCATGTCACCAGGTACCCGGGAAGTCTGAAGCCTCGAGCCGGTGATTGTCGGCGCACCGCCATCCGGCAGGCCACCGGTGTCGGTATTCCGGGTCGCAATTCTCGACCGACTCGCAGTGATTCGTGAAGATCGGACGACCAGGTCAAGGCCGGAGCAACGCGCACACGGAAGCAAATCTCGACGGGGGTCCAAACGGCCCGCCGGAACCGTTCGCTGTCGCGAAGCCTCGACTCACTGGGCTTCCGTGCTGGTCCCTCTTTTCGTAGTGTAGTTTTCTAACGACACTCGGGGATTCGTCTGACTGACTGGAGGTACGCAATGAAGCACAGGGCCCTCGCTTTGGTCGCCACGCTGTGTCTCGCCGGTTGCGCTGAGGCTCCCACTGACCCGACCGGCACCGAGCAGGCTGCGATTCAGGAATCCCAGGACGCGGCTTTCTCGCAGACCGCTAACGGCTCGTGCTGGGGGCAAGCCTCGAAAGTCTTCGCGCAGATGGGAGAGATGGGCGCACATTCCGCGAGCCAGCCGACTCCGCGGGCCGGGCTTCGCAACCTTGCGCGCTACCTGTACGATCAGGGCTTGATCGCGGGCGATACCATGTACGACCTCGGAGAGTTCGTTTCGGCAACTCTTGGCCTTTCCATCGACGCCTGCATGTAATTCACTCGACAGACCTCGGTGGGGCTCGGCCCCGGCCCCGCCGGCGGAGATGAGTTAACAGGCCACGCCGACCACTTCGCTGCTTTCGCCCGCCCGGTTAGGACTCAGTAACACCGCCACTCTGAGAGTGTCGGATTCCGATCATGTGCAGGAACGTCGACGATCCTCGCTTCGTCCAGGTCCGGGCCAGCATGCAAGCATGAGCCAGGCTGACACTCCGCGTGACCATGAAGCAGAGTCGGACGACGGTTCTTGATGATCCTGCGCTGACGTCAGGACTGTTCGCGGCGGCGTCCCGAACGACTCTGTGAGTGCCTTCCCGCTTGACCAGTTCGACAAGATCGACGCAGTAACCTTCGACGATACGAAGGCGATTGTCGTCCTGTCCGTTACTGCGGCAGCTGCGGTGATTCTGTTCATCGGATTCTCGAGTGCTCTTTCCGAGTGGCTCGGAAGGAGCTTTTGCGGATGGTAGTGGCCACCGGCTACTCAGCGGCCGACGCAGATTGATGGCTCGCACCCGCGAGACTTTCGCTCGCTCGAGCAGCTTCGTAACGCTGTCCACGGTCGCTTCCTTCCCTCCGACTTCGCCGGTTCTCAAAGGGGCCAAGGGTGTCGCAGCTTGGCACTCTTTGAAATGGGATGAATCGGGAGCCGCCAGGTACGGCGAACGCCCGCCTGCAGGAGGACTGGCAGGGTTACGGCGTGGATTCGCCCCGTCTGTCGTCGGTTCCCGTAGAACAGCCGTACCGACTAACCGGATGCAGGTTCGCTACTCGTGGTAAGATGTGGCTTGGTGTGGCCTGTTCCTGCCCTTACCAGTCGTATACGGTCCACGCTCCGCAATCCGGGCCCGGGCACTCGAGTCGTACGCGAAACGGCGACCTCCCGCCGCGCGGTGCAGGGTGGCGTTCCACCCGGCGGATCATTGCCGTCCCGCAGAGCGGACAACCGGGCTCACCACCCGGAATAGGGCTCTTTCGGTCGCTCGCTTCCAGACTCTCGCTCGCGTCTGGATCCAGCAGGGGCCCGTGGCGGGCTCCTTCCGCACCTGTTCCGTTCTCGCTCATGTCGGACAGGATACCGTTTTGGAGCGCTCCCGCGCGAGGTGCATCGGTTGACGACCGGTGCTATTCTCTCCGGCATGCAGGTCCAGATCCGTCGTATCAGCCTGCGCTCGGTCTTCCTGGTGACCATGGCGCTGAACGGAATCGTGGGATTCCTGGTCGGGCTCATCCTCGCCATCGTGGCCACCGTGGATGT
>JARRPS010000170.1:0-4993 GCA_037382625.1 Gemmatimonadota bacterium
GCAGTGGCACTCCCAGTCCTTTACGGGACCGAAGATTCGCTCACAGAACAATCCGTCGCGTTCCGGCTTGAACGAACGGTAGTTGATCGTCTCAGGCTTGGTGACTTCGCCGAAGCTCCAGGCTCGGATCTCGTCGGGTGACGCGATCTTGATCTGGATCCAGTCGAAGTCGGCCGAGCTCGGTCCGCGGTGGCGGGGAAAATCAATCATGCTCTAAAACCCCTTGGTCGCTGCGTTGCGTCAGTTGCCGAAGATCGAATCGTCGTCGTCGCTGCCCAGGTCCACGCTCAATCCGAGAGCCTGGAGCTCCTTGACGAGCACGTTGAAGCTCTCCGGCACACCCGGCCGTGGCAGGTTCTCACCCTTCACGATCGCCTCGTAGGCGCGGCTTCGTCCCGTCACGTCGTCCGACTTGACCGTCAACATCTCCTGGAGCGTGTGCGCTGCCCCGTAAGCCTCGAGCGCCCACACCTCCATCTCTCCGAACCGCTGCCCTCCGAACTGCGCCTTACCGGCCAGCGGCTGCTGCGTCACCAGGCTGTAGGGCCCGATCGATCGGGCGTGAATCTTGTCGTCCACCAGGTGCGACAGCTTCATCATGTAGATCTCTCCCACCGTGACATCGGCGTCGAAAGACTCGCCGGACCGGCCGTCGCGAAGCCGCATCTTACCGCCCGGTTTCAGGCCGGCCTTCAGCATCAGCTCCACCAGGGCCTCGTCGAGCCCGGACTTCGGACTCTTCTTGCCCACCAGTTCCGAAGCACCGGGCCAGCCCGCCTTCTTGAGCTCCGCCGCTGTCTCCACTCCCGCGGACTTCCGGGCCACTTCGACCACGTAGGCCCCGATGGAGGAGAGGAACTCCTTCGTCTCCTTGTCCGACTTGGCCGACAGATAGGCATCGAGACTCCGGCCGAGGCCGCTCGGGTAGCCGTTCCGCTTCGGTTCGAAGTCGCCCTCGTACCCCTGGACCGCAGCCACGAATCGCTGCACGGTGGCGGCATCGAACTCGGGGGCCGTGACGTCCGGCGCGAGGAAGCGGCCGGCCCAGAGTGCGCCGCCCAGCTTCAGGAGGGCACCGATCTCGTCCTCGGTGGCGCCCTGGAAAACCGGCGTCTGAGCCCGGAACCCGAGTTGACGCGCGGCCCAGCCGAGGTGCGTCTCGAGAATCTGACCGACGTTCATGCGGCTCGGCACGCCGAGGGGATTCAGGACGATGTCCACGGCCGTCCCGTCGGGCAGCACCGGCATGTCTTCCTCAGGTACGACCCGGGCGATGATGCCCTTGTTTCCATGTCGGCCGGCCATCTTGTCGCCCACCGAGATCTTCCGCTTCTCGGCCAGGTAGACTTTCACGAGCTGGACGACGCCCGGAGACAGTTCATCCGCCTGGAACACCCGGTCGATCCCTTCCTCGGTCCGCTCGCGGATTCGCTCGACCCGTCGCTTCGCCTCGTCGATCACCCTGCGGGCCCTGCGGCTCGCGTCTTCGTTCTTGACCTTCAGAGTGCTCAGGTCGACCTCGCCGAAATCGAGATCTCCCAGCACAGATTTCCCGAGCTTCTTGCCTTCCTTGAGAAGCGGCTCGATCGTCCCGCGTCGCAGGAACAGAGCCACCGTCTGTCCTTCGAGGGCTTCCCGGAGTTCTGCGTCGCGTGCTTCGACGACGCGCGCGATTTCCTCGCGCTCCGCATCGCGCAGACGCCCGATGCGCTCACCGTGCTCCCGCTCGAGTAGCGGGTCGTCGATCCGTCGCGAGAAGATTTTGACGTCGATCACCGTTCCCTCGACTCCGGGGGGAACCCGGAGCGAGCTGTCCTTCACGTCCTTCGCCTTCTCGCCGAAGATCGCGGTCAGCAGCTTCTCTTCGGGAGACAGCTCGGTCTCTCCCTTCGGAGTGATCTTCCCGACGAGCAGATCGCCGGTCTTGACCGCCGCCCCGATCCGCACGATCCCGCGCTCATCGAGGTCCACGAGCGCCTCCTCCGAGACGTTCGGTATCTCGACTGTGATCTCTTCCGTCCCACGCTTGGTGTCCCGGACGTGAAGCTCGAGTTCCTGGATGTGGACGGAGGTGAAGACGTCATCCCGGACCAGCCGTTCGCTGATGACGATCGCGTCCTCGAAGTTGTGCCCGTACCACGGCATGAAGGCGACCGTCACGTTCCGGCCCAACGCCAGCGCGCCGAAGTCGGTCGAGGCCCCGTCGGCAATCACCTCGCCGGCGCTGACTTCCTGGCCGACTTCCACGATCGGACGCTGGTTGATCGCGGTGTCCTGGTTCGTGCGCCAGAACTTCTTCAGGCGATATCTGTCATACTGCGACAGCCGCGCGAGCGGCGTCTCCGCCTGCGCGCGCGATACGCCGGTGTCGATGACGATCTCCTCGGCGGTGACGTGGGTGACGGTGCCCGCTCGACGCGCGGAAACCACCGAACCCGAGTCCTGCGCCGCCTTCTCCTCCAGACCGGTGCCAGCGTACGGTGCCTTGGGGAAGAGCAACGGGACCGCCTGGCGCTGCATGTTCGATCCCATCAGAGCGCGGTTCGCGTCGTCGTGCTCGAGGAACGGAATCAAGGAGGGCGAGACGGCGACCAGCTGGTCGGGCGCCACGTCCATGAAATCGATCTCGTCATGCGGCAGCAGCGGATAGTCGTCCCGCCGTCGGCAGAGCACCAGGTCGCGCACGAAGGTCCCGTCCGGGGCCAGCTCGGCGTTGGCCTGAGCTACCGCATAGTCTTCCTCTTCGCTCGCCGAGAGCCATTCGAGCTCGTCGGTGACTTTGCCGTCCACGACCTTGCGGTAGGGGGTCTCGAGAAACCCGAGCTCGTTGAGCCGTGAAAAGGTCGTCATCGACGTTATCAGGCCAATGTTCGGTCCTTCCGGCGTCTCGATCGGGCACATCCGTCCGTAGTGCGAATAGTGCACGTCCCGAACCTCGAATCCGGCGCGCTCACGGCTGAGTCCGCCGGGACCGAGCGCGCTGAGTCGGCGCTTGTGCGTCAGCTCGGAGAGCGGATTCGTCTGGTCCATGAACTGGCTGAGCTGCGAACTGCCGAAGAAAGCCTGAATGACGGCGCTGACCGTGCGCGCGTTCACGAGGTCGTCGATCGACATCTTGTCCGGATCGCTGTTGATCGACATCCGCTCCCGGACCAGTCTCGCCATGCGGGACAATCCGACGGAGAACTGGTTCGCGATCAACTCGCCGATCGACCGGACTCGCCGGTTGCCCAGGTGATCGATGTCGTCGGTATATCCGCGTCCCTCGTGCAGCTCGATCAGATAGCGGATGATGGCCACGAAGTCGGACGGCTCCAGGACGGCGACATCCGCCTCCGGCAGTCCGAAATCGAGCATCCGGTACACCTCGCGCAGCCGATGATTCACCTTGTGGCGCCCTACCCTTCCGAGGTCGTAGCGCTTCGGGTTGAAGAACAGCCGGTCGAGCGCCGTGCGCGCGGTCTCCAGGTTCGGCGCCTCGCCGGGCCGGACCAGCGAGTAAATGCTGCGCAACGCGTCGGCCTCCCCGTGCGTCGGGTCCTTGGCCAGCGTGTTCTTGATCAGCGGCGACTCGCCCCGGGGCCCGCCGGTGAAGACGAACGCATCGCGAACCTTCTTCTCCTTCAGGCGGGCGAACTGCTTCTCATCGAAGGCATCACCCTTTTCGGCCAGCACCTCACCGGTCTTCGGATCCGCCACATCGGCGGCGAGCGTCGGGTTCTGGCTCCAGTCGCGCCGCATCACCAGGTCCTCGTAGGAACCGCGGACCGGAATGAACGCCGCGCTCGAGAAAACCTCGATCCGGTCGATGCCGACACGGACCAGTCGGTCCACCAGCTCGTCGGTGACCTCTTCACTGCGCCGGGCCAGGAATGCCTCCGCTGCCTCGTAGGCTTCCACGGACTCGATTCCGGCCTCCTTGAAGCGCCGCAGGAGCGTATCGTCGAGCAACTCGCCGGTCTGGGCGAGGAATTCGCCGCTCTCCGGGTCTGCCACATCGGCCGCCAGCCAGAAGGGCGTTGCGGTGGCCGCGGGGTCGAATCCCTTCAGCGCTACTTTCACGGCCTTCGCATCGGACTCTTCGTCGAGAACCGACCGCGCCATCAGAGTACCGATGATTTCGCGACGCGACGCGCGATCCTCGGCGATCTCCTCCAGTTCCACCTCGCGAACCGTGTAGAACAACTCGAGAATGTCTGCGTCGGTCCCATAACCGAAGGCTCGAAGCAGAGCGGTCGCGGGAAACTTCTTGCGCTTGTCGATATGGACGTGGATCACGTCGTGGATATCGAGGGTGAACTCCACCCACGACCCACGGAAGGGGATGATCCGGGCTGAGAACAGCCGGGTCCCGTTCGGGTGCGTGTTCTCCTCGAAGACAACGCCGGGCGAGCGGTGCAGCTGGCTGACGATCACCCGCTCGGCCCCGTTCACCACGAAGGTGCCCTGTTCGGTGAGCAGCGGAAGGTCACCGAGATAGACCTCTTTCTCGAGAATGTCCGCGGCGCGCTTCTCTCCCTCGCCGAGGTCCTCGAACACGACGAGCCTGAGCGTCGCCTTCAGTGGCGCCGCGAAGGTCATGTCCCGCTCCATGCACTCCTCGACCGAATACTTCGGCTCGCCGATCGAGTAGTCCACGAACTCGAGCGAGTAATTCTCGTTGACGTCGGTGATCGGGAATATCTCCTGGAACACCCGCTCGAGACCGACATCCTGCTGACCCGCTTCCGGACCGGTCCGGAGCAGGCGGTCGAACGCCTCCAGCTGCACCTCGAGGAAGTGCGGCATCGGCATGGGGGTGTCCAGCTTCGCGAAAGAGACTACCGAGTCGTTCTTCATCGTTGTCGCCAACTTCGTCTACCCCTCGAATTCGTATGGGCTCGCCCGGACGAGATACAGAGGCGCACGAAACCCCCCGTCCGCCGGCAGCGCAGAGGCTGCGTCGGGACGGCGGGGCGCCATGCGCGCATCAGATTCTGTCGGACGAAGCGTT
>JARRPS010000171.1:0-4983 GCA_037382625.1 Gemmatimonadota bacterium
CCCGGAACGAATCCCGAGGAACTGATCGCGGCCGCGCACGCGGGGTGCTTTTCGATGGCACTGTCGGCAGCTCTCGGAAAGGAAGGTCACGATCCCCAGAGCGTCGAAACGTCCGCCGCGGTCCATCTCGAGAAGCAGGGAGCGGGTTTCGCGATCACGAGGATCGAGCTCGTCACCCGGGGTGTGGTTCCGGGCATTTCCGACGAGGAGTTCGTACGGTTCGCAGAGGATGCCAAGGTCAACTGCCCGGTGTCTCAGGCCTTGAAGGCGGTTCCCGTGGAGCTCGACGCAGCGCTGTCGGGGGCATGACGTAGAGGGCGGTGTGACGGTTCGGCAGGAGGGCGGCGGCGCGCTGGCCCGGGTCGTAGGCCTCCCCGGGGCGATCCTGCTCGGCCTCGGCTCGATCGTCGGGACCGGGGCCTTCGTCAGCATCGGTATCGCTGCGGGAGTCGCGGGACCCACGGTACTGGTCGCGATCGCCGTCGGCGCCCTCCTCGCCACCTGCAACGGTCTATCCAGCGCTCAGTTGGCCGCGGCCCACCCGGTCAGCGGAGGCACCTACGAGTACGGCTACCGCTTCCTCAGTCCCTCGCTCGGCTTTTCCGCAGGTTGGATGTTCCTCTGCGCGAAATCCGCCTCGGCCGCGACGGCCGCTCTCGGGTTCGCCGGATACGCCCTGGACCTGTTCGGGGTCACCGACTCCGGCTGGAGAATCGGTCTCGCTGTCGGGGCGGTGTGTGTTCTCACCTTCCTGGTCGCCGGAGGAATGGCCCGATCGAACGCCGCGAACGCCGCGATCGTCGGCTTCACCCTGATCGTACTCGGCGCCTTCGTTCTTCTCGGAATGCCCGCGACCCTGGAAAGAGGAGCGGTGACGCTGGCCGGTACCTTAGCGGGAATCGGTGACCTCCGGTCGTTGCTCGAGGCGTCGGCCCTGATGTTCGTCGCCTACACCGGATACGGTCGGATCGCGACGCTCGGGGAGGAAGTGACGGCGCCGAGAAGCACGATTCCGAGGGCGATCATCGTGACGCTGCTGGTTTCGGCGCTCCTCTACCTCGGCGTCGGAACAGTCGCGGTCGGAAGCGTGGGTGCCGAGGAGCTCGCGAGGCTCACCGCCGCGACAGCCGCACCGCTCGAAGGCGCCGCCCGCAGTTTCGCGGGACCCACGTTGCCACTGCTTCTGGCACTCGGCGCGATCACGGCCATGCTGGGCGTCCTCCTGAACCTGCTGCTCGGACTTTCACGTGTGTTGCTGGCCATGGCCCGCCGCGGCGACGCACCCGGTTCGCTCTCGGTCGTGGAGAAACGGACACGATCTCCAAGACGAGCCGTGCTTGCGGTAGGAGCGGGGATCGCGGCCATCGCTCTCATCGGAGATGTGCGAGTCACCTGGTCGTTCAGTGCCTTTACCGTTCTGATCTACTACGCGCTCACGAATCTCGCGGCTCTCCGTCTTCCTTCCGAGGCGCGGCTGTTCCCGGTCTGGATCTCCGTGGCAGGTCTCATCGGGTGCCTGGGCCTCGCCTTCTGGGTGGAGAGCGGCGCCCTGATCGCAGGCCTGCTGCTTCTCGTTGCGGGTTTCGGGGCGAGAACCCTGTTTCGCCGCGGAAGGAGCTCGACGTGATCGAGTCCGGGCTCTCGATCTGCGCTCTCCTGGTGGTCGCGGCCTGTGAAAACCCTCCCATCGGGGAGCCGGCCGGCAACGCCGACACGCTGCGGCTTGTCGGAAGCCCGATCCCCACGGGGCCCGCTCCATCGAAGGTCGCCGTCGGCGATCTGACCGGCGACGGAGATGCCGACCTCCTGGTGACGGTCACCGATGCCGACCGGGTTCTGCTCCTGCGCGGGGATGGATCTGGCCGATTCAGAGACGCTTCGGAGTTTCCCGCGGGCGAGAACCCGGTGGATGTCGCGCTCGGCGACCTGGATGGCGACGGCGATCTGGACGCGGTCATCGCGAATCACGAGACCGACTACCTGACAACGCTCGAAAACGACGGCCGGGGCGGGCTCGCGCCCTTCCCCGAATCGCCGCTGACCGTCGAGCTTGGACCGCACCCGCACGCGGTCCTTCTCTCGGACCTGGATCGGGACGGCCATCTCGACCTGCTCGTGGACGACCGACAGGGAGAGGCGGTTCTGATCTACGCAGGCGACGGGAAGGGCGGATTCGATCGACCCCCGACACGAGTCGCCGTCGGAGGAGACCCGTACCGCGGAATGGTGCTGGGCGACCTGAACGGAGATGGATTTCTCGATCTCGTGACCCCGAACGCCACCGAGGTGGCGGTGACGCTCGGCGATGCGGCGGGTGGCTTCGACCCGCCGCGTGGGATTCCCGCCGATCGACCCTTCGAGGTCGGGTTGGGCAACATGGACGGCGACGGAGCGCTCGACCTGATCGTCGCAGAGGAGCCAGGCCGAGTCCGCGTTCTGGGGGGCCGACGAGACGGAACGTTCGGAGACGAGCCGATGGTCGAGATTCGGTGGGCCCCGGGGGCAAAGGCCGTGGCCCCGGGCGACATCGACGGAGACGGGCTCTCGGACGCGGCTGTCACGAGCTGGGACTCGAACGAGGCGCTCATCCTGTTCGGCGGGCGGAGCGGCATCCGTCAGGATTTCGTCGAGGGAGGTGAGAACCCGTGGGGCGTGGCGCTCGCCGACCTGGACGGAGACGGCGGGGCCGAGATCCTGGTGCTCGACAATACCGGCGGCATGCTGCGCATTTATTCGAACGGACCCGACGACTGACGGTCGCGATACCGTGACACGCTCCCACCGCACTCCATGGTGGCCCGGGTCAGTCGCGCCGGCGAGTCCGCTCGTACTCGTGCTCCGGCGGATCCGGCCACGGGGCGCCCGGATCGGGCCTCGGATTCTCCATGAGCGCGATGGAGAGCCGGTCGCTGACCGCCTTCCGGCCGTGCTTGCTCGAGTTCGCAGGTTCGGCCCAGCGCTTGAACTGACCCCGGGTGAGCGCATCGCGAAGGGCCCACTTCGTTCCGCCCTGGCCGACCTGGTCCGCTGTCGACCGACTTGCCACGTGTTTCGCCCCGTGGATCAGGACGACCGTGTCGCAACCTCGCTGCCAGGCGGATTCCACGACCTCACGGGCGAGCCAGAGAGCAGTATCGGTCGAGTAGCCATGCAGATCGACCTGCACCTCGCGACCATTCTTGCGCATGCTGATCACCGGCTTCTTGCCGCTCACAGGTCTTCCTCATCGCCATCGCCGGAATCCGGCAGGGGAAGCTCCACCTCTTCGTCCCACAGGTACTTCGCGAACCACTGCCAGTTGTGCCACACGGCGGCGAGCCTCTCCTTCGGCCGCGAGATTCCGTGTCCGAAGTCCTCGTACACCACGAGTCGGGTGTCCACGCCCATGTCCTGTAGCCCCTGATAGAGCTGATACGCGTTGGGGATCGGTACCCGCCGATCGTTCTCGCCGTGCTGAATCAGAGTCGGGGTCTTCGCGTCGAGGATGTGCGTCATGGGCGACGTCTTCGCATACACTTCGGGGTCGTCCCACGGCGTCGCCTTCAGATACTGCCGTGTGAACGGATGAATGTCGGTGTTCACGTAGTAGGTCATCCAGTCGGAGATTCCCGCTCCCACCGAGATCGCGGAGAATCGATCGGTGGTGGTAGTGAGGAAGGCAGAGATGTACCCGCCCTGGCTCCAGCCCATCGCGCCCATGCGGGTGGTGTCCACGATCCCCTGTGCGACGAGATGATCCACGCCCGACAGCACATCCCAGGCATCGCCGACGCCCAGGTTCCGAACGTTGAGGGAGCGGAAGGCCTCACCATATCCGGCCGAGCCCCGGTAGTTCGGTCGGAGCACCAGCGCACCCTTCGCCAGCCACTGGTTGACCGGATACACGTAGCCGAGAACCGGCGTCGGCGTGTCGATTCCCGTGGGCCCACCGTGAATCACGACCAGCAGCGGGTACTCCTGCGACGGGTCGAAGCCCACCGGCTTGTGCAGGACGCCCTCGATCTCCGTCCCATCCTCGCTGGTCCAGCGGATCACCTCGCTGCTCCCGATCTCCCAGTCCTCGATCTGCCGGGAAAAGTCCGTGATCTGCACCGGCTTCCAGTCCTCGAGCGTCGTGCGGTACAGCTCGGAGAGGGTGGTGGCACTGGCGCCCGACAACAGCACCGTGCGGCCATCGTCCGAGAATCGGAGCCCGTTGATCCGATCCGGCGTATTCGCGAACTCCCGATACGCGCCCGTGGAGGGATCGATGCGGAACACGGAGCGCCGGGTGCCCTGCCACGCGGTGACGAAGATGCCTTCGTCCGTCCACCAGTAGCTCCACATCGACTCGTCCAGATCGTGCGCGATCGGGATCGGCTCTCCGCCGTCAGCGGGGATCTTCCAGAGCCGGCTGTTCAGGTAGTAGTCCGAAGTCGTGTCGGAGCCGGCCGATGCGTACAGCATCCACTCCCCGTCGGGCGACCACTCGAAACCGCCCTCCGAGCCCGGTCCCGTGACCACGGGCGTTATCGTACCGGATTCGACGTCGAGTACCGAAATATCTCCGCGGGCGTTGATCGACGGCTCCGGTTCGTGTCCGAATCCGATCCGGGTTCCGTCGGGGGACCAGTCGAAGCCGGTCACGGTGAACTCGAGGCCCTCGGTGAGCCGGCGCGGCTTCGAAGCCGAGTCTCCGACCACGTCCACGAGCCAGAGATGGGTCCGTCCCGGGTAGTCGTCCTCCACGGAGAAGGCACCGTAGCCCTTCTCGATCTGCTTGCGGAGCGAATCTTCCGGCTCGGACGCCATAAAGGCGATCTGCGCTCCATCCGGCGACCAGTCGAATCGGTTCACACCCTCCTCGTGGCTCGTGAGAGCGACAGCCTCGCCGCCGTCGGCGCGGATCAGGTGTATCTGCTGCTTCTCGTCACGATTGGAGAGAAACGCGATCCACCGACCGTCCGGCGACCACGCGGGCGCCCGGCTCGTTCCCTTCGGAGA
>JARRPS010000172.1:0-4972 GCA_037382625.1 Gemmatimonadota bacterium
GCTCCAGTAGGTCGCACCCACGAGATCGAGGACCAGATCGACACCCCGGCCGCCCGTTTCACGTCGGATCACATCCCGGAAGGACTGGCGGGTGTAGTCGATCGGAACATCCAGAGGGATGCCGCGCTCCGCGATCGCCGCGAGCTTGCCGGGCGACGCGGTTCCGAAGATCCGGGAGGCGCCGAAGGTCCTCGCCACCTGCAGCGCTGCGGTCCCCACACCGCTCCCCGCTGCGTGAACGAGAATCGTCATCCCGTCCTTCAGCCCCCCCTGCAGCACGATCGCGTCATAGGCCGTCAGGAACGCTTCCGGCAGGGCGGCGGCCTCGATGAACTGCAGTCCGGCGGGAATGCGCATGGTGTGCGTGGCGTCGGTCACGACGTGCTCGGCGTATCCGCCACCTCCCAGGAGGCCCATGACCCAGGATCCGACCACGGATTCATCGACGCCTTCACCGACCTCTTCCACGACTCCGGCGAACTCGAGTCCCGGGATGTCGACCGGCCATCCCGACGGGGCCGGATACCCTCCTCGACGCTGAAGCAGATCCGCCCGGTTGACCGCCGTGGCATGGACGGCGACACCGAGCTGCCCCGGACCGGGACTCTCCGGCTCGACATCGATGAGCTCCAGGACCTCCGGGTCGCCGGGTCGCAGGATGCGAATCGCTTTCATGATTTCCTCCCCCGGAGTACGAATACCGTCCGGCGCCCGGTGGGGTCCACTCGGCTCTCCGCCGCCGCTTGCCGCGCCCGACAGTTCGAACGACGTTCCGTAGTCGATCATCAGAGGCCATCGTTCTTCATTCAGGTGAGGTGTCAGGAGATGACGACTCGTGTACCGGGCAGGGCCCGTCCTGCGATGACGCTCATCACCCTCCTCGCAGTCCTGCTGTCCTGTCCGGCAGCGGCGACCGCTCAGGATACGGCCGGTCGGTTGCGGGAGCTCGACCGCTCGGATCGGGTCGATATCAGTTCGATCGGAAAGTCCCCGGGTGGGCGCGACGTCCTGCTGGCCACTGTCGCCGGTCGCGGCGACATGGAAGGACGACCGGCGATCCTGGTCATCGCGGGCGCACGAGCGGCACACCGGCTCGGAACCGAGATCGCGCTCTCCGCCGTGGAGAAGTTGTCGGAGGGATACGGAACCGACCCCGAACTCACCTCCCTGCTCGACCGCGTAAACGTCTTCGTGATCCCCATGCTCAGTCCGGACGCGGAACGCGCGGCCCGGGAGCGCCCGGTCAGCGAGCACCACCGCAACGATCAGCCTCGCGACGACGATCGCGACGGCTATGTGGATGAGGACGGGCCGGACGACCTGAATGGCGACGGCTGGATCACGATGATGCGAGTCGAGGATCCGACCGGAGATTATGTGGAAGACGACGACGATCCGGGCCTGATGAGGATCGCCACGCCCGCCCGAGGGGATCGCCCGGCGTGGCGGCTGATGACCGAGGGGATGGATAACGACGGCGACGGCCGATTCAATGAAGACCCGACCGGCGGAGTTGACATCGGGTTGAACTTTCCGCGTCGATATCCCTGGTTCGAGCCTGCCGCGGGCGACTATCCTCTATCGGCGCCCGAGGCCCGCGCGGTTGCTCAGCTGCTGTCGGACCATGACGAGATCGGGGCCGTCTTCGTGCTCGGGACTCGAGACAATCTCCTTTCTGCGTGGAAGCCGAAGCCGGGTGTCAACGATCCGGACGGAAACGGGGGGCGTATCCGCGTCCCGCTGGATCACGTTCTGGACGGTGATGCACCGTGGTACGAGGAGATCGCTCGGCGCTATCGGGAGACGACGGGACGTGCGGAGTCGGACACCCTGGGAATCCTACCGCCGGCTGGCGACCCCCTCTCCTGGGCGTATTTCCAGATGGGCCGCTGGGCCTTTGGATCCTCGGCGTGGACGCCGGCGGCGGTCAGCGAACCCGACAGTGCGGACACGCCCACCGTCGACGGACGATCTACGGAAGACACCCGGCCGGAAGACGAAGAGACGGTCACGCAGAGGAAGGGGGAGAAGGATCCCGTCGCCGCGGAACGACGGCTGCTTCGCTGGATCCGGGCGAACCGACCCGAGGGCTTCGTCGACTGGGAGCCAGTGGATCACCCCGACTTCGCCGGCCGCCGGGTGGAGGTCGGCGGTTTCGTCCCCTTCGCCGGCTGGACGCCACCGGCAGCGATGCGGGACTCGATCGTGCGAGGAGAAGTGGAATTCGTTCTGGAGCTCGCAGGGCTGCTTCCGCGCATCGAAATCGTGGAGGCGAGGGCGGAATCGCTGGGCGACGGTACATGGAGAATCTCGGCCCGGATCGCGAACACCGGCTACCTGCCTACTCGCACCGAACTCGCCGATCGGCTCGGCAGACCCAGGCCGGTCCGGGTCGACCTAGAAACGAATGGGCAGCAGGTCGCCGGCGGTCGGTCGGTCCAGTTGCTGGACACGATGCCCGGCGGCGGCGCCGCCAATGAACTGACCTGGATCGTGGTAGGCCGCGGCAACGGTCGTGTCTCCATCAGCGCCGGATCGCCCTCGACCGGGAGCGATCGGAAGGAGGTCGAACTGCGATGAAGACCCGGATTTCATTGTCCTTTCTGCTGGCTTCATCCGCTCTCTGCACCCTTCTACTGCCGGTGTTCCCCGGCGCCGCCATCGGCCAGCAGCCGCCCGCCGGTGCACTCGCCGGTCTCGGAGCACCACCCGATCCGAAGGTCGCGGTCACGTGGGACCGATACTTCGACCACCAGACGATCGGCGAGATCGGTCGTCGACTCGAGGAGGCCTGGCCCGACCGTTGCCGGATGTCGTCGATCGGGAAGAGCGTCGGAGGACGCGAACTCTGGCTGCTCACGGTCACCGATTTTCGATCGGGTGCGGCGGACGCCAAGCCTGCCATGTGGATCGACGGAAACATTCACGCGAACGAGATCCAGGGCTCCGAAATCGCGCTGTACACGGCCTGGTATCTCTGTGAGATGGCCGATCGCGTGGAGTGGATCGCCGAGCTTCTGCGGGATCGGGCATTCTACATCGTACCGACGATCAACCCGGACGGCCGGGACAATTTTCTGTTCGAACCGAATACACCGCACAGTCCGCGGAGCGGAGTCGCCCCGCGCGACGATGACGGCGATGGCCAGTTCGACGAGGACGACTTCGACGACCTGGACGGCGACGGACACATCACGATGATGCGTCGGCGCAGCGCGAACGGTCGCTGGATCACCTCGCCCGAAGATCCGCGAATCATGGTTCGGGCCCACCCTGACCAGCCCGGCGAATGGGAGCTTCTCGGCAGTGAAGGAATCGACAACGACGGGGACGGTCGCGTCAACGAGGATCGTCGCGGGTACTACGATCCGAATCGCAACTGGCCATGGCGTTGGGCGCCAGCCTACGTGCAGTCCGGGTCGGACGCATTTCCCACATCGCTGCCCGAGACCCGGGCGGTGGTGGAGTTCGTTCTCGCGCATCCGAACATCGCCGCTGCCCAGACCTATCACAACAATGGCGGCATGATCCTTCGGGGACCCGGCACCGAGTCCGACACCGTGCAGGCGGCGGATCTGCGGGTCATGGACGAGATCGGCGAGAAGGGGGAGATGATTCTGCCGGGCTACCGGTACATCTCGATCTGGGAGGACCTGTACACGACCTGGGGGAACGAGCTGGACTGGTTTTACGGCGGCCGCGGCATCATCACGTTCAGCAACGAGCTCTGGACCTCCTTCAACTACTTTCGGGAGACGGCCGAAGACGAACGCTGGGACCGGTCGGACTATCGGTTCGACCGATATCTGCTCTTCGGGGAGGCGATCGTGCCCTGGACCGCGGTGGATCACCCGCAGTACGGTCCCATCGAGGTAGGCGGCGTAAAGCGCCAGTACACCCGCGCCATCCCCGGCTTCCTGCTGCGCGAAGAGGCGCACCGTAACATGGCGTTCACTCTTTATCAGGCCGGACAGATGCCGCTTGCCCGGGTGGACTCCGTGGAGGTGAATTCCCTGGGCAATGGCGTCAGCGAGGTCCGCGCACTGATCTCCAACCGAAAGCTCACTCCGACCCGAACGGAGCAGGATGTCCTCCACGGGATCAGTCCGCCCGACAGGATCCGGATCGAGGGAGGAAGGGTGATCGCGGGCTTCCGGCTGGAGAATCCACTTCAGGATATCGCCGTCGAGCAGGAGCACCGCCCTGAGCGGATAGAAGTGGAGCGGATTGACAGAATGGGTACGATCGCGGTGAAGTGGCTGGTCCGGGGAGGGGGGCCGTTCACCGTTACCGTGGAGTCCGCAAAGGGCGGCACCCACTCGATGCGAAGCCCCTGATCCGCCAGGGACTGCAGTCGGGATCGCACTAGCAAGGAGTCAGTACGTGGGCTGGTCGCTGGCGGCGGACCTCGTGATGCTCGCGCACTTCGCCTTCGCGGCCTTCGCGTCTCTCGGGGGCCTTCTCGTCCTGCTGAAGACGCGCCTCGCGGTGGTTCATCTTCCGGTCGTGGCGTACGCGATCGCGATCGAACTCGTCGGGTGGACCTGCCCGCTGACCCCCTTGGAGTGGAAGCTGCGAGCTCGCGCCGGCGAGGTCGGAATCGAGGGAGGGTTCCTGGAGCGGTACCTCGATCCGATCCTCTATCCGGCCGACTGGGACCGTCTGCACGTCTGGCTCGGCGTTCTTCTCCTGATGTTCAATCTGGCGGTCTACGCCGGCGTATGGATCCGACATCGCGAGAACCGGAGAGGCCGGCCGGGAATGGAGGGCTGAGGGACGGTGTCGATGGACTCGGAGAAGATGGGGCTCAACGCGACGTGGGCGATGGCCGTCGGCGGCATGATCGGCGGAGGGATCTTTTCCGTGCTCGGAGTCGTCGTATCGATTGCGGGTCCCTGGGCCTGGCTCAGCTTCGTCATCGCCGGCGCCATCGCCTTCTGTACGGGATTGAGCTACGTCGGGCTGGCGCGGC
>JARRPS010000173.1:0-4952 GCA_037382625.1 Gemmatimonadota bacterium
TCTCCACCGCCTCCCGCAGCAGCGCCTCCACCGCCTCCCCACCCAGCTCCTCCGCCCCCGTGTCCGCCATCCGCGGCGACAGCTGACCCACGATACGCTCGAGCTCCGACAGCACGTCGCGCGTCGCCTCGTCGTCGATCGCCCGGCCCTCCACCACGGCCTCCACCAGGGCGGCCTTCGCGGCGAGGGTGCTCGCCACGAACTCGTCCACGGCGTGCCCCGCGGCGGTGACGTAGGTGACGTTCACGGTCCCGGTCTGGCCGATCCGGTAGGCCCGGTCCTCGGCCTGCCAGTGGTTGGCGGGCACCCAGTCGAGGTCGTTGAACACGACCTGGCGCGCGGCGGTCAGGTTGAGGCCGACGCCGCCGGCGATGATGTTCGCCACCAGCACCCGCACGCCCTCGTCCTCCTGGAAGGCGTCGACGATCTGCTGGCGCTTCCCGCTCGGCGTGGCCCCGGTGAGCTTCACCGCCGCCTCGCCGAAGTGGGCGGCGATCTTCTGCACGGGCTCGTCGAAGGCGCTGAACACGATCACCTTCTCGCCCTGCTCCACCGCGTTCTCGACGATCTCGATCGTCGCTTTCGCCTTGGCCACGGCGATCTTCCGCCGCGCGCTCGTCAGGTGGGCCACCACCCGCGCCCTCCCCTTCGCCCCGCCCGCGTCGTCCCGCGGCGCCCGCGCCCCGGGCACGCCCATCCCGGCGAGCAGCAGGTGCACCGCCTTCGCCGTGTCGGCCCTCCCCGTGCTCGGCGCGATCTCCACCCCGAGCCAGGTGCGCAGCTTGGGCGGCAGCTCCAGCACCTCGTCCTTCGTGCGCCGCAGCATCAGCCCGCGCAGCGTGAGCGCCAGCTCCTCGAGGTTCGAGGCCCCGTCCGTCACCCACCCGTACTCGGTCTGGTATGCGGCGCAGTAGCGCTTCGCGAAGCTGAGGAAGCTCCGCCCCAGCGGGTGCCCCGCGAGCTGCAGCAGCGCGAACAGGTCGCGCGGACGGTTGGTGAGCGGCGTCCCCGTGAGCATGTGGACCACCGGGTCCCGCAGCCCGTCCACCAGCTTCCGGGCGCTCCGGCTGCGCTTCGATTTCTGGTTCTTCAGGTAGTGCGCCTCGTCCACGATCACCCCGCGCCACGGCACCGCCGCGAGCCGCGCCTCGTGCCGCGTGAGGATGTCGTAGTTGATCACCGTCCACTCGGCCTTGGGCAGCGGCGGGTCGTGGGGCTGCGGCGCGCCGCTGAGGATGAGGACCGACGCCTCGGCCAGCACCGCGCGGATCTCCCGCTCCCAGTTCCGCTTCACCGAGGCGGGGCAGATCACCAGGTACGGGCCTTCGGGCTCCTCCACCTTCATCGCCGTGATCGACTGGCGCGTCTTCCCGAGCCCCATGTCGTCGGCGAGGATCGCCCGCCGGCGCCGGAGCAGGAAGGCGACGCCCTCGACCTGGTGGGGGAACAGGCCCCGGGCGATCGAGGCGGGGTCGGTGCGGGAGAAGGGCGCGGCTGTCGCCGAGGCTCCGGGGGCTCCGCCGTTCGTGTGCGCGCTCATCGGTCGATCTCCTTTCGGATCCGGTTCGTCCACACGCCTTCGGCGATGTCCCGGCCGGGCTCGTGCCCTTCGTTCTTCAGCCGGTACTCGTGCCGCCAGTCGGCCTGCCGACGGGCTTCGTCGAACAGCTTTCCGATCGCCGCGTCCGGGTGTCCCTGCAGGACCGATCCGAACAGGTCGCGGGCCTCGCGGTCGAGGTCGCCGGGAAATGCCTGGCGGTCCGTCGGACGGAAGCGGTATCCGAGCCAGATGTCATCTTCCTCCGAGTCGAACGGGCCGAATCGCCTCGCGGTCTCGGCGCTCAAGCTCATCAGCAGGGTGTCGTCCTCGTTTGTGTAGCGGGCGAGCCCCACGATCGGCACCGGCTCCGACCAGGCGGTCGAGGAGCGGATCTCCGTCCACTCCTCCCGCGTCACCCGGCGCCGGGCGAGGCGACGATCGCGGAAGTACGTCACGAGCTGGCTCGTCCCTTCGCCATCCGCTGGTCCTCTCGTCACGAACCGGAGCCGGATCGGCCGCGATCGCACGATCGCGATCGGGAAGTCGGCGTCCTCCGACTCGTCCGGGTCCAACCAGGGCATGTCGGACATCAGTTTCCCCTCTTCGTCTGCCGCAGGGGAAAGCGTCGGGCGGGACTGCGGCCCGTCGGTGACGGACCCCGCCGCGCTTTAGAAGGAGTGTCCTGTTTCAGGCCGGCGCGCCTTCAAGCTGCGGAGTTCAAATCCGCGCCGGCCGGCCGCCGGATCGCGGCCGGACCTCGTCCCGAATCCCTTACTCGAACCTCAGCACAGCAACGGCGTGCGAATGTTCCGCTCCTCTCCCTCCCCGTTCTGCGCGGGCCGATCGCGGGACCGGCCCGCGTCTCGCCGCGATCGGAGTCGGCGTCGGATCGAGACCACGAGCTCCCGGGTCCACGGAGTGAACCAGAAGAGGACCAGGCCGACGACGATCAGCCAGGCAAGCGGTTCATACGCGGCCGGATCGTAGTCGTGGAACCGGTAGTGCTTCCAGAGCACCCAGACCGAGAGCGCGACATGGAGCGAGCGAGCGATCCGGAGCCCGATGCCGTCGAGCATCACCACGGCCCGGATGACGGCCCAGACCGCCATGCCGATATTGACGACCCCCGCGACGACGGCGACCAGAACGTTCATGACGAAGGCGATCGCGAGGGCCGCGATCAGGATCGCGCAGTACACGCCGATGCAGAACAGGGCCAGGTTGATGAAGAAGGAGATCATATCGATCGCCTCGGCCCGGCGTCCGCCGCCTCCGGCCGCTCCAGCCCCCGGTGCATCAGGATCGTCTCCATCCACGACTCGATCCGGCTCGCGTACCACTCCGCGAGCCCCGGGTAGAACGGCGACATCACCCACGCGAAGCGGCTCGCGTCGCGCCACCACTTCTCGATCTCCTCCGGCTCCCGCCCCCGCGGCCCATGCCCGTAGTTCATCACCACCGGCCCGAACACCAGGCCGGGGCCGGCGTGCGCGCACAGCCCGTGCGTCTCGTCCAGCAGGCGCACGATGCCCGCCGCGGTGACCGGGCCCGCGCTCTCGTAGAACGGCAGCGGGAAGACCGTCTCGTACTCGTCGGTGATCCGGTAGCCGATGCCGCCGGTCACCGGGCGCGCGCGGAGCTCCATCACGTCGCCCGTCGTCGAGTTCAGCGACACGCGCACGATCTCGACCTCGCCGGGCAGGTCGGCGGGCAGGTACTCGCCGCCCATGAACTGCGGGTGGATCGCCCCCCAGGCCCTCCGCTCCTCCTCCTCGAGCTCGTCCTCGAGCAGCAGCGCGGGGATCGCGCCCGCGTCGCCCCGCTCGAACGCCTCGCGCACCTTCCGCCGCCGCACCTCGCCCTTGATTCCGACCAGGATCGCCTCGACCGGGTCCTCGTGCTCCCAGTACGAGTCGGGCCGGTACGAGAAGTCCAGCTCCACGTTCGATGTGCGTCTCATCTCGCCCTCCCTCGCAGATCGCATCGCGGCCGCGGGCCGCGCTCTGTTCTCGGACATCGAAGTCGCAGTCGCGCTTCGCCGTCTCGCTCGTGCCGGGTCATCTCCCCTCCGTCTTCTGCTGCAGCCGGCCGATCACGGCCATCCGCCGCGTGAGCGCTTGGAAGGCGGCCTCCGAGCCGAGCTCCGGATCGTCGGACGCATCGATCCCGACCTGGTACTCGACCAGGCGCACGGAAACGTCGGTCTCGAATCCGAGCCGCTCGATGTTGAAGCCGATCCGGAGACGGGCCCACTCGTGCAGCCGGTCGATCGCCCGGAACAGGCCGTTGGCCGCGGCGCAGAACGCCGCGATCTCCTCCGATTCGTCCGGCTTGACCGGGCCGGACATTCCGATCCCGTGCATCATCGAGTGCCGGCCGATCGGCACGATCGGTCGTCCCGCGCGGGCGTTCAGCTCGAGAGCGCGCGGCTTGCAGGCATCGCACAGCCAGACGCTCCACCGCGAGCCGGAGCGCAGCGGCACGAGGCCGCAGCAGCGGCACAGCTCGACGGCCTGCGGAACGTCCCAGCCCTTCCAGGCCGGGTCCGGGTCGTCGGCGGACCGCTTTTTCCGTTCGCAGCTGCATTCCTGCAGGCGTGCCACCTTCTGGCTCGGCGGCACGCAGAGCCCCCGCAGCGCCCGGCACGTGGGGCAGATCTCGAGGCCGTCGATGCGGCCGAGTTCACGATCATTCATCGATCCTCTCCCCCCTCCCTCTTCGGCTGGTGGCGGCCGATCCCGGCCAGCAGTCGCTCCACCGCGCGGTCGGCGGGCCCGAACAGCCTCTCGAGCAGGAGGTCGGCGAGCTCCCGCACCGGCTCGCTCGGGTAGCGGAGCTCCGCCTCCGGGCGACGGAGCCGACCGAGCTCGATCCACTCGGGGTCGTCCTCGCAGTCGGTGATCGCGTAGAGGGTCCCCCGGGCGCCGCCCTCGTCGACGCAGCCCCGCATCGCGACGGTGACGCGCCAGGACAACGCCCGCGCGAGCCGGCCCGAGTCGAGCAGTTCGGGCGGGACCGCGCTCATCGCCAGGAACCGGTCGCCGGTGTGGAACGAGACCCGGGGCTCGTCCGGAGCGCCCGGCGCGCCCGTGTCCGGCCGCACCTCGTATCGCAGCCGCAGGGGCCAGGTCGAGACGAGGCACGGCTCCTCCCGGGTCCCGGGGCCCCGCGTCCGCACGCCGAGCGCGGGGCGAGCGGCCTGCATGAGGGCGGTCATCGGGCGCCTCCGCGCTCGAGGCCGCGCATTAGACCGCCTCCCCGGCCGTCGCGTCTTCGTCCGCGAGCTCTGCGCAGATGTGGATCTGCTCGGGCGCTTCGGCGAAGTAGTTGAACATCTCCGGGCAGAGCCATCCCTCCATCGGGGGGGCTCCGAACCGGTACCAGGTGCCGCCCGCGTCGGGACGGACGCGAT
>JARRPS010000174.1:0-6493 GCA_037382625.1 Gemmatimonadota bacterium
CGCCGGGAACTCCGCTCGTCGAATCGCCCGGCGGGTAGTCCCACGAGATCGGCTTGCGGCGGATGATGCCGAACGCCTCGAAACCGAGCTCTTCCGCCCGCTGGTTCGGTTGAGCATCGAGGGCGCTGGTGAACAGGCGGACCTCCGTAAGCTCCATCTCACGCGCCCACCGGTAGGCGGCGTCGAGGAGGCGTCGGAGGTGGCCGCGACCCCGGGCCTCGGGTCTCACGTAGGGCGTCTGGAGGCGCCCGAAGGAGGGAGGATTGAAGTAAGGCACGTTCTTCTCGACGAAACAGGAAATCATTCCGTCGAGTCCGCCATCGGGCCGGTCGACCACGAAGACCGCGGAGTCGGGTCCTCGCACGTGCCGCTCGAACAGGTCGCGACGCTTCTCGATGGCGTCCGGCGGTATCTTCCGATAGACCGGGTTGTTGCGATTTCCGCGAATGTAGTGTGCCCACATCGCCGTGATTTCGTCCAGGTCGTCCGGAATCGCCCTCCGGACCGTGCACTCGCGTTTCATCGTCCAGCTCCGAAGTTCGGTGCTCTCTTCTCGACGAAGGCCCGGGTGCCCTCCCGTGCGTCGTCGGAACGGAAGCAGCGGTCCTGCGCAACGGCCTCGTAATCCAGCATCTCTTCGAGGGTGGCGCCGTCAGAGATCCGGATCGCCCGCTTGGCGAGAGCGAGCGGCAAGGCCGGCTTCGCGACCAGGCGCTCCGCCCAATCCCACGTCGCACTCTCCAGATCGTCGTGCGGGACGACCTGATTGAACAGACCGATCCTCGCGGCTTCAGCGGCACCGATCATCTCGCCGAAGAAGAAGAGCTCCGCTGCGCGGGCCTGTCCCACGAGGCGCGGAAGGAGCCACGTCCCGCCCCAATCCGGGTGAAGGCCGATCCGGTTGAAGGTCTGACCGATCGAGGCGCGGTCGGACGCGATCCGGAGATCGCAGGCGAGGGCCAGGTTCGCTCCTCCTCCCGCCGCGGGACCGTTGATCGAGCCGATCACCGGTTTCGGCATCGACGCGATGGCGCCGATCACTCGCCGCCCCGCCGTGACGAGCGCGTTGGCCTCCTCGTAGGCGCCTCGCTCGAGGAGATCGGCCATGTAGCCCACGTCGGCCCCGGTGCAGAAGGCGCGGCCCCGCCCGGTCACGATCACGACCCGGACCTCGTCGCGTTCGGCCATCTCCTCCAACGCCGACGCGATCTCGTCGCGCATCGACCCGAAGAACGCATTCATCTTCTCGGGTCGATTCAGGATGACCGTTCCCACTCCGGCGGTAATCTCGATGACGACACGCGGTTCGGCGCTCATTCGCCCGCCTCGGAGTGAACCACGGTCGCGATCCCCTGTCCCACGCCGATGCACATCGTCACGAGGCCGGTGCGCGCACCTCGGCGGCGCATCTCGTGCACAAGAGACGTGAGCAGCTTCGCGCCGGTGCAGCCGAGGGGGTGGCCGAGCGCGATGGCGCCGCCGTTGACGTTCACCTTCGCCGGATCCATGCCGAGCTCGCGCATCACCGGGATGGCCTGCGCGGCGAACGCCTCGTTCAATTCCACGAGATCGATCTCCTCCAGGGTGAGTCCGGCCCGCCGGAGCGCCTTCCGAACGGCGGGGACCGGTCCGAGTCCCATGAGATCGGGATCCACGCCGGCGACGGCCGAGGCTCCGATCCGGGCCAGAGGCTCGAGCCCGAATTCGGTCGCGGCGGCGCGGCTGGCCATCAGCAGGGCGGCCGCGCCATCGTTGATTCCCGAATCGTTTCCAGCCGTGAAGGAGCCTTCGGTACGAAAGGCGGGACGTCCCGGTCGACCACGACCGACTCTCCCCCGCGGACCGGAACCGTGACGGGCACGATCTCGTCGGCGAATTTTCCAGCGGCGATCGCGGCCGCCGCCCGCCGCTGACTTTCCAGCGCGAGAGCATCCTGCTCCTCCCGCGTCACGCCGGCATTCGCGGCGACCCGTTCCGCCGTCTCGCCGAGCGACACCGTCCATTCCGGGTTCATGGCGGGATTCGTGAAACGCCAGCCGACGGTGGTGTCGGCGACCTCGGGCGCACGACGCGGGAATCCCGTGGTGGGCTTGAGCGTCACCCAGGGGGCCCTCGTCATGCTCTCCACGCCCCCCGCGATGAAGAGGTCTCCTTCGCCGCAGCGGATCGCCCTCGCGGCCGCGATCACGGCCTCGAGTCCGGATCCGCAGAGGCGATTCACGGTCTGGCCGGCCACCTTCACTGGAAGTCCGGCGAGAAGGGCCGACATGCGGGCAACGTTCCGGTTGTCCTCGCCGGCCTGGTTCGCGCACCCCATGACGACGTCCTCGATCCGCTCCGCCGGAACGCCCGTGCGGAGCACGATCTCCCGGATCACGCCGGCCAGCAGGTCGTCCGGACGCACCGTAGCCAGAACGCCACCGTGCCTGCCGACCGGGGTGCGGAGCGCCGCGCAGATGAGGGGATCGCGGTCGGAGTGCGTCACGTCAGGCTCACCCAGACACTCTTCGTCTGCGTGTACTCCTCGAGCGCCTGGCGCCCGAGGTCGCGGCCGAATCCGGAGGCCTTGAATCCGCCGAACGGGGAACCGGGGTCGTATCGGTTGTAGGTGTTGACCCACACCGTTCCCGCGCGCACACCCGCGGCGAACCGGTGTGCCTTGCCCACATCTCGCGTCCAGACGCCCGCAGCCAGACCGTAATCGGTCTCGTTCGCCCGGGCGATCGCGTCGTCGAGGTCTTCGAACGACATCGCCGCGAGGACCGGACCGAAGATCTCCTCCCGCGCGATCTGCATCTGGGGCGTGACGCCGGCGAAGAGCGTGGCTTCGACGTAATAGCCGCGACCGTCCACGCTGGTGGCGTTTCCTCCGGCGAGCACCTCGGCGCCTTCCTTCTTGCCCGACTCGATGTAGCCCATCACGCGGTCGTGCTGCGCTTTCGAAACGAGAGGCCCGAGCCGGGTCTTCGGAAGCATCGGGTCTCCGACGGTGGTCGCAGCGGCCCGCTCTGCGAGCTTGCCCAGGAATTCATCCCGGATCGGTGCCTCCACGAACAGGCGAGATCCGGCGGCGCACACCTCCCCCTTGCCGTAGTAGATCCCGGTGGTGACCCCGCGGACCGCCGCGTCGAGGTCCGCATCGGCGAACACCACGTGCGGTGATTTGCCGCCCAGTTCGAGCGAGAGCTTCTTGAGGGTCCGCGCGGCCGTCTCCATCACGATGCGACCGGTCTCGGTCGAGCCGGTGAACGCGATCTTGTCCACTCCGGGGTGCTCGACCAGAGCCTGGCCGGTGATTCGGCCCCGACCCGGAATCACGTTCAGCACGCCCGGCGGGAAGCCGACCTCCAGCGCGAGCTCTCCGAGCAGCAGGGCAGTGAGCGGCGTCTCCTCGGCCGGCTTCAGGATCACGGCGTTCCCGCAGGCCAGCGCCGGAGCCACCTTCCACGAGGCGAGATTCAGCGGGAAATTCCAGGGAACGATCGCTCCCACCACCCCCACCGGCTCGCGGCGCGTGTAATTGAGGAAGGGACCCGACACGGGAATGACGTCGCCTGCGAGCTTGTCGGCCCAGCCCGCGAAGTACCTCAGATTCGCCACGACGAACGGGATGTCGATCTTCGAGGACTCGAACAGCGGTTTCCCGTTGTCGCGCGTCTCGACCTCGGCGATCGCCGGCAGGTTAGCTTCGACCGCGTCCGCGAGCCGCCAGAGGAGCTCCGCTCGGCGGTGCACGTCGAGATCGCGCCAGCTCGGATCCTCGAGTGCTTCACGCGCCGAGCGAACGGCGGCATCGACCTGCTCGGGGCCGGCCTCCTCGATCTCGGCGATCACTTCCTCGGTGGCGGGGTTCACCGATTCGAATCGGTCGTGGCCGTCGGCCCAGGCTCCGCCGATCAACAATTTCGTGCGCTGCTTCATCGTGTGTCGGTTCCCGGCTGGAGGAGAGGGACCGCGACGGGCGCCGCGGTCCCGGTTCGTCTTTCGTCGTTCTCTCGGGCGACCTTCGGCCCGTCGCTACTTGCCGGTGAAGTTCGGCTTCCTCTTCTCCACGTAGGCGTCCAGACCTTCCCGGGCGTCCGAGCCCTGGAACAGCAGCTGCTGCAGCTCGCGCTCGATGGCCAGGCCCTCCGAGAAGGGTACCTCCACGCCGCTGCACACGGCGCGCTTGATCCGGCCCACGGCGCCCGATGCCTTGTTCGGAGGCACGAACTGCTTCGCGTACTCCATCACCTGATCGAAGAAGCCCTCCGACTCGTAGATCTTGTTCACGAGGCCGAGACCGAGCGCCTCCTCGAACTCGAAGGTCGAGCCCTCGGCCATCAGCTCGATCGCCTTCGACTTTCCGAGCAGTCGACCGAGACGCTGGGTTCCGCCGGTTCCGGGAAGCACGCCCAGCGTGACCTCGGGAAGACCGATCTTTCCTCCGCCCTGCTTCGCGATTCGCAGGTCACAGGCGAGCGCGATCTCGAGTCCGCCTCCGACGGTATGTCCGTTGAGAGCCGCGATCACCAGCTTCGGTGTCTGCTCCAGCCGATTCAGAGTCTCGTTCGCGTGGAGGCAGAAGAAATACTTGAAGTACGGGTCCGAGGTCTGGAGCATCCGGATGTTCGCCCCCGCGCTGAAGAACTTCTCGCCTTCGCCGCGAATGACGATCACATGGACACTCTCGTCGAAGCGCGCCTCGACAATCGCGTCGTCCAGGTCGCGCATCATCTCGTGCGTGTAGGTGTTGGCAGGCGGGTCGTCCATCGTCATCACCGCGACGCCGTCCTGCACCTCGTACCGAATCAGCTTGTCGGCCATCTCGCTCTCATCTCCCGCATCTGGTGGGTCCGTTCTCTCGGCAGCCGAAAAAGCTAGCGGCAGGCAACGGGGAATGACAGTCCGGCCCGACTCTTGGGCAGGTCCCGTGACGGGGCTATCATACGGACATGGAAAGAGCTTCGAGGACTGCAGCCATCCTGATGATCTCCGCCGGTGTCGCCAGCGGCGCGCTCGCGGTCGGAGCCGGGATTCTGAGTGGGGCGACACAATCCGCGCCCGTCGTCTACAGGATTCCCGTGCAGGGAGCCGTAGAGCTCGGACTCGCGCCCTTCGTCGAACGCGCCCTCGGTGAGGCCGAGGATGCTGGCGCCGAGCTCGCCGTGCTGGAGATCGACACCCCGGGCGGGAGAGTCGATGCCGCCTGGCAGATCGTCGATGCCTTGCGGGAGACCGGCGTCCGGACCGCTGCCTACATCAATCATCGGGCGCTGTCGGCGGGAGCGATGATCGCGCTCGCGGCCGACGAGCTGTACATGCGTCCCGGTTCCAGTATCGGCGCCGCGACCCCGGTGGACTCGAAGGGAAACCGCGCATCGGAGAAGATGGTCAGCGCGATGCGCGCAGAATTCCGATCGCTCGCCGAGGACCGGCAGCTCGATCCGCGTCTCGGCGAGGCAATGGTGGATGAATCGATCGCGATCGATGGGCTCGTCGCGGAAGGCAAGCTCCTCACTCTGACCACGGAGGAAGCGGTCAGAGTCGGAGTCGCGAACGGGACGGTCGATGGCTGGGACGCGCTGGTCGCGGTCGCAGGAGCGCCGAACGCGTCGACGGTGGACGCCGCTCCGAACTGGGCCGAGAAGCTGGTGCGATTTCTGACCCACCCGGTGCTCGCACCGATGCTTCTCAGTCTCGGATTCCTCGGGCTGCTGGTCGAGATCAAGACCCCGACGTTCGGTCTCGCCGGCGGCGTGGGCCTGCTGTGTCTGGCCGCGTTCTTCGGCGCGCGATGGCTCGTGAATCTGGCCGGGATGGAAGAGGTACTTCTGCTCGGTGCCGGTGTACTGCTGGTGGCCCTCGAGATTCTCGTCGTCCCGGGTATCGGCGTGGCGGGAGTGCTCGGCAGTCTCGCGATCCTCGCGAGTGTTACCCTCAGCATGGTCGGAAGTTATCCCACGTTGAACGAAGTGATCGGTGCACTCGGAATCGTCGCGATCTCCATCCTGGCTCTCGGGCTGCTCGCGTTCGGCGTGCTGCGGCACATTCCGCACAGCCGCGGCATGGCGGGGATCTTCCTCAAGCGCTCGACCAGCCGGGAGACCGGTTACCTCTCGGCCCCCGACATGTCGGGTCTCGTGGGGTCTGCCGGCATGGCGCTGACCGATCTTCGGCCCTCCGGAACGGTGCTGATCGGAGACGATCGGGTGGACGTGGTGACGGAAGGGCCGTGGATCGAGGAAGGAACGAAGGTAAAGGTCGTGCGGGCGGGAGTCTCAGGCCTCGTCGTGCGCGAGATCTCTAACGAAGCGGAAGCATAAGGAAGCAACGAAATGAACGACGCAACGGCGGTCGGCGCGATCCAGATCGCGATCGGAGTCATTCTGGCGTTCCTGACGATCAGCTGGGCGGTTCCGATCCGTTTGTGGATCGAGGCCATGGCGAGTGGCGTACACGTCGGACTCGGCAGCCTCATCGGAATGCGGCTGCGAAAGGTCAGCCCGCCGGC
>JARRPS010000175.1:0-4936 GCA_037382625.1 Gemmatimonadota bacterium
TACGGGTTCAGGCGCCCGCGGCCATGGCCGGCCCGGACATTTCGGTCCGGAACATCCGCTTGTGCTGCTCGATGGCGGATCGGAACTCCTTCTCGACCTCTTCGGACATGACTTTCTCGGTGCGGATCGCCTCTCCGACTCCCTTGTGCGCCGTGTGCATGAACTCGAGAAAGCTCGACTCCCACGCCTGGATCCGGTTGACCTCCACGTCGTCGAGGAAGCCCTGGGTGACCGCGTAAATCACCATCACCTGGTCCTCGACCGGCAGGGGAGCGTACTGGCCCTGCTTGAGAATCTCCACGGTCCGCTCTCCACGGGACAGCTGCCGCTGCGTGGCCGCATCGAGATCGGAGCCGAACTGGGCGAACGCCTCGAGCTCGCGGAACTGGGCCAGGTCGAGGCGCAGCCGACCGGCCACCTTCTTCATCGCCTTGATCTGAGCGGAGCCGCCGACTCTCGACACGGAGATGCCCGCGTTCACGGCCGGACGCACACCCGAGTAGAAGAGGTCGTTCTCCAGGAAGATCTGACCATCGGTGATCGAGATCACGTTGGTCGGGATGTAGGCCGAAACGTCACCGGCCTGCGTCTGGATGATCGGCAGCGCCGTCAGAGACCCTCCCGGCTTCTCGATGTCGCCGTGTGCCCGGATCACCTCCGGGTCCTCACTGAGCTTCGCGGCTCGCTCGAGCAGACGGCTGTGCAGATAGAAGACGTCGCCCGGATATGCCTCTCGACCCGGGGGGCGTCGCAGAATCAGCGATATTTCTCGATAGGCATCGGCCTGCTTCGAGAGATCGTCGTAGATCACCAGCGTGTGACGGCCCTCCTTGTACATGAAGTACTCGGCCATCGCGCACCCCGAGTAGGGGGCGATGTACTGGAGGGTCGCCGGGTCGGATGCGTTGGCAGCGACCACGATCGTGTAGTCCATCGCCCCCTCGTCCTCGAGGCGAGCGACGACCGAGGCCACCGTGGATGCCTTCTGTCCGACCGCGACGTACACGCAGACCACGTCCCCGCCGCGCTGGTTGATGATCGTGTCGATCGCGATCGCCGTCTTTCCGGTTCGACGGTCGCCGATGATCAGCTCGCGCTGACCGCGGCCGATCGGGATCATCGAGTCGATCGCCTTGAGACCCGTCTGCAGCGGCTCCTTCACGGGCTGTCGGTAGACGATGCCGGGCGCCTTGCGGTCCACGATCATCGTCCCGGTCGCCTTGATCGAGCCCTTCCCGTCGAGCGGCTCGCCCAGCGGGCTGACCACGCGCCCCAGGAACGCCGGCCCGACCGGGACCTCGAGAACGCGGCCGGTGCGGCGCACCGTGTCGCCCTCCTTGAGGACCAGGTAGTCACCCATCACGACGGCCCCGATGTTGTCTTCTTCGAGGTTCAGCGCGAGGGCCGTGACCAGTTCACCCGTCTCGGAGGACTCGATCTCGAGCATCTCGTTCGCCACGGCCGAAGAGAGCCCCCAGATCCGGGCGACTCCATCCCGCACCTCCAGGACCTCGCCGACCTCTTCCATACGGAGGTCTTCGTGGTAGTGATCGATCTGCTCGAGCAGCGCCTTCTTGATCTCGCCGGCGCGCAGCGTTGCATCGGACGTCGCCATTATTCTCGTATTCCTGCCATTAAGTTATCCGGGCGTACCGGAATCGCCTGCAGCCGCACGGGCCACGTTCTCGTCGAGCAGTGCACGCCGCATCAGCTGCAGCCGACGTCGCACGGATCCGTCCAGCACGCGGTCCTTCACCCGCACCACCAGTCCCCCAATGATCTCCTCGTCCGTCCGGAAGTCCGCCGCGACATCCCCGTCGAGCATTTTCGACAGGGCCCCCTCGAGCTCGCCCCGGAATGCGGCGTCGGCCTCGAACGGAAGGGTCACGCTCGCGTGCACGCGCCCGGTCCGCTCGTTGAGGATCTCGCGATATGCCTCCTCCATCAGCGGGATCAGACCCTGCCTTCGTTTGTCGATCACGACCTGGAGAAACCGCACGAAAGGCTCCGGATACCGGTCACCGAGCACCGATCGCAGGACACGCTTCTTCTCCTCCGTGTCTACGCGGGGCGTATGCAGGAAGGCCCGAAACGATGGGCTTTCCCGGTAGAGAGACCCGATCTCGCCCAGCATCGCGAGCCACTCCTCCTGCGCGTCTTCGCGCTCGGCGAGGGCGAAGAGCGCATCGGCGTAGTTCCTCGCTACCGCGTACCGGCTCACTCGATTCCCGCCATGTACTCGCGGACGAGACGACGGTTGTCTTCATCGTCCAGACGCTCCCGGATCAACCGCTCTGCAGCGGCGATCGCGAGATCCACAGACTCTCGGCGGACGGTGGCGAGCATGTCCTCCCGCTCGCGTTCCATCTCGCGTCGTGCCTTCTCGAGCATCTCCTCGTGCTCCCGCCTCGCTTCCGCGAGGATGTCCTGCCGGAGCTGCTCGCCTGCTTCTCGGCCCTGGGCGAGGATCTCCCTCGCCTCCAGGCGCGCCTCATCCAGCTGGCGCTGATGCTCGTCGAGCAGGCGCCGAGCCTCTTCGCGATCCGCTCGGGCTGAATCGATCGCGCCCTGGATCCGCGACTGCCGCTGCTCGAGTCCGCTCGCGATGGCGGGAAACGCCTTCCACGAGAGTACGCCGAGCGTCAGCAGGAACAGGACCCAGGTCCAGATCATCAGACCCGGGTTGAGCGAAAAGATGCCGGAGCCGCCCTCGGCAGCGAAAACTGCATCGGGGAGGGCGCAGACCAGAACCAGCGCCCCCGCAATTCGGCGTGTCAGCATACCTCTCTGACCGACCCTTCCTTACTTGATGAATCCGGCGATCACGAGCCCGAACAGCGCGGCACCTTCGATCAGCGCGGCGAGGATGATCGATCCGGTCTGGATCTGCGCGGCGGCTTCCGGCTGACGGGCCATCGCATCGGCCATCTGGCCGCCGATCCGGCCGATGCCGATTCCGGCGCCGATTACGACGCCGGCGGCTCCGAGAACCGCCATTCCGGCACCGATGTCGCCGATCCCGGTCTCCTGAAGCAGAGCGAGCATGTTGAGCATCTCGAGGGTCTCCTTGTTAGTCCCGTTTGAAACGTCCGACCCGGTCAACCGGCCGCATCAGTGCGCGTGCCGGATGAGACCGATGAACACCGCGGTCAGCGCGGTGAAGATATAGGCCTGAAGAAAGGCCACGAAGATCTCCAGAAACATCACGAACAGTCCGAGAAGCAGCGACCCGCTGATCGCGGCCACTCCGGTGACCCGCGTGAAGCTGCCGTAGGTCAGGATCAACCCGAGCAGCGCCAGGATCACGAAGTGTCCGGCGGTCATGTTGGCGAAGAGTCGGACGGCGAGAGCGAACGGCTTCGCCAGCTTTCCGATCAGTTCGACAGGCGTCATGATGATCAGCATCACGACCCGCATCACCGGGTGCAGGCCGGGCGGGGCGTAGAAGATCGTCCCGAGCCATCCCTTGAAGCCCAGTTCCGACATTCCGGCTGCCTCGACGACCACCAGGGAGATCAGGGCCAGGGCCGCCGTGACCATGATGTTGGATGTGGAGGTGGCACCGAAGGGAACGAGGCCCAGGAGGTTGGCGAACAGGATGAAGAAGAAGAGCGTCACCACGTAAGGGACGTATCTCTCTCCGCCGTGTCCGATGTTCGCGAGAGCTACATCATCGCGCAGGTAGACGTAGAAGGTCTCGAAAGCGTTCAGCATTCCCCGCGGTGCTTCTTCGCCCGCCTCGGTGCGCGACGCCCGCCGCGCGGCGAACCAGACGGTGAGGATCGTGAGAAGCGTCGCGATCCACAGGAAGACCACGTGCTTGGTCGGGGACATGTCGATCTCGAAGTTGCCGATGCGGATCGGGGGGACGCTTGGCAGCGGCACTTTGACGGAACCGAACTCCAGCTCGTGGGAATCGACGATGTGGTGCATCATTGCGTCGGTGCCCCACTCCTCGGAGTGCGCACCCTCTTCGTCGCCATGCTCTCCGGCGCCCGCGGCATGCTCCGGATCTTCCTGGCTAGCGGAACCGTTGTGCTCCTGCGTCGCGATCGGGACCCGGGTCTCAACGGAATGCACCGCCGCAGCGGGCGCCGCGGAATGCGCGACCACCGGAGCTGGAGGGATCATCACCAGCGACGCTATCAGGAGTGCAACGAGCATCGACCTCTTCACGGATTGATTCTCCCGGGCGGTGCGGGCCGCGCCGTCAGCGCCAGCCAGACCGCTTCCAGCAACAGATACGTCACGATCGCAAACGCGTAGGCGAGCACCGCATCTCTCCCCCGCCCCGTCAATGCCGCGAATGCCCAGAGCAGTGCCAAGCCCCCGAAGCGGGCCGCCATGCCTGCGATCCACGCATTCGTAGCCGGTCTCCCGGCCTCGAGCGCTCCGGCCAGGGGCCAGAAGCTCGCGGCCTGCACCGCCCAGGCCATCGAGAGTCCTGCTGCGACGCCGGGCGCCGGAATCCCTGCCGCGACCGCTGCCAGGGCCCCGGCCACCGCCATCAGTCCCGTGGTCGCGGCATAGGCGGCCCGGTGCGTTTCGACGCGGTCAGTCATTCTCCGGCTCGTCGTCTTTCCCGGTTCGTCGGGGATCGAGCACAAGCGCCCGATACATGGCGTAGAACCCGGCCCCGAATCCGACGAAGGTCCCGAGTAAGACGAAAAGCGGCCCCGTCTGGAGCCGCTCGTCGGCCATGGATCCCAACCACGCGAACAGCGCCGTGGACAGGCCGAGAGTGAGTCCGTGCCCGCTGTAGCGGCCCAGTTGGGCCAGGGCGCGATTGTCACGCCCGTCAGATTGCTGCACCAACATCGACTCCCGGTGACGGCCGCGGCGACTATACCCGCTTGTGAAAATGTACGCAAGATCGAGTTCTTGACGGGAAGCGATCTCCGGATCTACGCTCTTCGCCGCCGGATCGATCGGCCGG
>JARRPS010000176.1:0-8021 GCA_037382625.1 Gemmatimonadota bacterium
TACGCCAGGGTGCCGCCCGTGTCGAGGATGTCCTCCACCACCAGGACGTGCCGACCCTCGATCGGAACTCGAGCATCCATGATCAGGCGGACACCCGCCCGCTGCTCGTCCCTGTCGTAGCTCGAGAGAGCGATGAAGTCTACACGCCTCTCGATGGAAAGAGCCCGTGAGAGATCGGCGATAAAGATGTAGGATCCGCGCAGGACGCCCAGCAGGAGGATCTCTCCGGAATCGGCGTAGTCCTGATCGATCTGCGCGGCGAGTGCTCTGACCCGGGCCCGGATCTCCCGTTCCGAAATGAGCTCCCGCACGCCGGGCGGAGGAGCGTGCGTCACGGCGCCGGAATCAGAGGTTGAAGCCTACGCCGATCGATGACACGAGATCGTTCTGCAGCTTCGAGTCGTCGAATTGATCCTGGCTGAACGAAGAGATGTAGTCGCGAAACTCGAGGCGCAGGAACCAGGAATTCCCGAGGAGGATGTGACCTCCGAGCCCCACGACGCCGACAGGCTTCGTCTGACTGTCAGCCGTAAGCGAAAACGAGCCGTCAGCATTCGTTCCCGTCGCGGATCCCGTATACAGAACGCCTCCGCCCGCCATGAAATAGGGGCGAACCATGCCCCAGCTTCCCTGCAGGTTGGGCCGGTACATCAGGGTGGCGACCCCATACAGATAGTCGGTGCCCCCCAGGTTGAATTCCTGGGTCTGGGTGGGCAGACCTTCTCCGAGCGGCGGCAAGACCCGCTGTACCGTCATGTCGGGCTGAGAGTATCCGCCCAGAACCCCGATTCCGAACCCGCTGGGGAACCAGAAGTCGAGGCCGAGCGCGAACGCGATGTCGGTGGAGAACTCGAGGGAGAGGCTGTCGCCGGCGCTCGCCAGGTCGGCGAGCGGCGTGAAGACTCCGAAATAGCCCGTGAGCTCGAGGCCTTCGGAACTCGCTTCCGGAGGATACACGTTCTCCCCCGCGAGCGGCGATTGCTGGGCGTGAACGGGGCCGGGCCCCGTCAGCGCGAAGAGCAGCGCCCCGATCAGGAACCGGCCCGCCCCGCGTCCCTTGCTCCGCTTCTCCGCCCGTCGATCAGTGTTCATCCGGAGATTCCCTCTATCCACCCTGTTCGCGTTGGTGATCGATCACCGCCCGACGACGCGGGCGAGGATCGACTCGTGCGCGGCTGCGCGGTCCTCTCGATTCGACGACGGCCGCGTCGCGGAAGTTTCAGTCTCACGGCCCCTACCGAAAGACCCTTCGCTCATCGATTCATCTTCCAGAAGCCGATGCCGCCGGCCTGCTTTCCCATATCAACACTCGCCACCACCTCTGCGCTGGCCAGATCGATCACGTCCACCGTCCCGGGTTCGCCGCCGATGCCTTCGACCGAGATGAACGCGAAGCGGGAATCCGGGCTGATCACCACGCCGTGCGGGATGCGTCGCGTGTTGTCCACGGCCCGTTCCTCGCCCGACGCCAGGTCGAAGATCCCGGTGGCCTGTGCTCCTTTATAAGTGACCACCATTCTCCGGCCATCCGGGCTGATGGCGAGGTTGTAGGGTCCCTTTCCGGTCGCGAACCGTCGTTGTACGGAGCCCGACGCGAGCTCGAGCTCCAGTACCTCGGCGTTCTTGTTGCAGGCGACGTAGGCGAAGTCATCGGCGGGTGCGATCTCCACCCACGTAGGGCTGCAGCGCATGAGGGGATCGGCAGTGGCGCCGCCCTCGTGATCGTCGTGGTTTCCAGCGTGTCGGGCGGCCTCCTCCGTGGCCACTGCGGCGACGGGCGCTGCCGATCCCGCGAGCTCTGTCGCGGGCACCTGACGCTCGTCCCCCGGCGTCAGATCGAAGACCCGGCTGACCGAAAGCGTGCGCCCGTCGATCTCCACGAGCCGGTCGTCCATCATGCAGGCCGAGTAGATCCGTCCGCCATCGGGACTCATCCTGGCGCCGTGCGGCATCGTGCAGGTCTCGATCTGGGTGAGCTCCAGCATCGACCCGGTCTCGATCACCGAGATCGTCCCCGGTACGTGGTCTCCGTGCAGGTTGAAGTTGGCCACGAAGAGCAGGCCCGCTGGATCGACGGCCATGGTGGCGGGGAACAGACCGGCCGTGACCCGTCCGATTCGCTCGTTCGTCGCCGTGGAATACGCCACGACTTCACCGTACGGCATGCCGTGAGCGATCGAGACGTACCAGCGCGAGCCGTCCGGGTGTATCGCGATTCCGTGAGGCCCGTCGATGTCCGTCGGAAACGAGCCGACCGGAATCGTCCGCTCGATCGCGGCTCCGTCCGGCCCGAAGCGGACGAGCGCCACCTCGTCCTCCGACTCGGCGGCCACGTAGAGCCAGTAGTCTGCGTCCGCGGTCGTCGGGCTGCTCTGGGGGCTGGCGGCCAGGGCCCGATTCGGACCGGCCTTCCCGTCTGCGTCCGGCATGCCCGGCAGAGCGCCCAGCAGGAGCAGGGCGATCAGTCCGGGAACCGCCGAGGCGGTCCAGCGAGCTCGTTCATCCGGGACTCGCTTCACGGTACCAGCTCCCGGGCCGGTTCGAGCCGCACCGCCCACAGGCCCGAGTTGAATTCGCTGAAGAACAGATTTCCCTTGTGCGGCTGCGGGCCCCAGGTCATCGGGGTGTTCGCCACGAACCCGTTCTCGGCCCAGGCCCGATAGACCGCGATCTCGCGTCCCTGGCGATAGAGGTCGCCCATCAGCTCGCCGGAGATGTCCACGACCCGGAGGCCCCCGTTGTAGTAGGCCACGTACAGACGGTCTCCCTCCACCCACATGTTGTGCGTCCCGGCTTCCGGGACCTGATATCGAGCCACTTCCTGCGGGTTCTTCGGATCCGTGAAGTCGATGAAATGCAGGTAACCCTGGGTGATGCACGGTCGGTCGGGATCCGAGCATTCCGGCATGATCTCGTCGCCGGCGATCACGTAGAACTTCCCCGTGGACTGGCTGCGGAAGGGGAAGGCAGCGTGATTCGCGCCCGAAGGATAGGCGTAACTTCCGATCATCACCGGATTCGCCACCGAGCCCCCCGCCACTCCGTTTCCGACATCCACCATCACCACGCCATCCGACCAGTTGGAGGAGTAGGCGATTCCATCCTCGACCCACACGTCGTGGATCGCGTGTCCGGGCGTGTCCAGCTCGAAGCTTCCGACCTTCGTGGGGTTCGCCGGGTCGCGGATGTCCAGGATGTCGTATCGGCGGCCCGCGCTGAGAGCGAACACGTGGCCGTCATGAATGAACACGTTGTGGACGCCGCCCGTGAGCCCTTCATCGTAGCGAGAGATCTCCCGGACGTCGCGGGGGTCGCTGACGTCGAGAATCACGATCCCGTTTCTGCGGTTCGAGGCGCCCTCGCGGCTGATCACCGCGACCCGGCCGTCCTCCGAGACCTTCACGTCGTTCACCGTCCTGGCATCGACCTGAAAGCTGTCGATCTTCGCGATCGCCGTCGGGTCCGTCACATCCCAGAAGTAGGCCTTGCCCTCGCCTCCCCACGTGCCGGTAACGGCGTAATCCCGGCCATCGACGCCTTCCCAGACCCACAGGTCCGACGTGTGTACCTGCGAAACGGCTCCGTGTCCGAGCAGTTCCACCGTTTCCGCCACCTCCCGTCCCTCGGCCCGGATCTCGATCGAGCCGGTGGACGCACCCGAGGTGGCATGGACCCTGTACGCTCCCGGCTTTTCGGCCACGAATCTCCCGTCACGGCTCACCAGCGCGGCTGCCGGAGGCGCGAGGAGCGTATCGATCGGAAAGGACTCCACGCTGAAATTCATCGGCATTCCGGAGAGCACCCGGCCTGAACCGTCGAGCGGCGAGGCTTCGATCCGAACGACGTCGCCGGTTCGGACCGTGGTACGCGGGGCCGTTACCCTCACGCTTCGGACCGGATTCTCGAGCACTTCCACGTCCCAACTGCGCACGAAACCGTCAGCTGCGGCCGTGAGCCGCGCCCTGCCCGGCGCCACGGCCTGCACGCCTCCGGCCGCCCCGATCGACAGGACCGCGGGGTCGGAGCTGTCAAGCGCCGGTGCGATGTCGTCGCGCACGAGATCTCCGTCGACCCGAACCTCGGTCCGGACCCGGTAGATGTTGCCGGCATGGAACCGGTCGGGAAACTCGGTCGCCTCGATCGCGGTGATCGGAGGCCAGGCCACCTCTACCGGCACCTCTGAGCGGAGCACGGAGCCATCGGGGGCTCGGGCGAACACCAGGATCCGGTAGGAACCTCCCGCCTTCGCATCGACCGAGCCGTCCTCGGACACGTCCACCGCGCCCTCGCTCCGGCTGAACAGGCGGACCTCGGCGTCCACCGCATCACCCGAAGAATCCCTGACTTCCGTCTCGATCTTCGCGCTCTCGCCGGCCGCCATCTCGAGGCTGGCGGGCGTTACGGAGATCGTGAACGGCGCGGTCTCCTGGGCGTGCACCTGCGGAACGGCAACGGCGGAGATCGCACCAGCGGCGACACACCAGATCACGGCGTGAAGGCGCCCTGACGGACTGCGTCTCATCGATACATCCTTTTCTCGGGAAACGAGGCCTCGGCGTCGCCCACGAGGCGGCGACGCGCCCCCAGAGTACGCGAGCCGGCCCGGTAACGGAACGCCCCGGCCGAGCGACGGGTAGGCCCAGCGGTAAGTGGAGTGCGGAGGGAGAAGGGGTCGCGGATCGCTCGCTTCGGCGGGTCGGTTCGAGGAAAGTCCGGGCTCCATAGGGCACGGTGCCGGGTAACGCCCGGGCGTCGAGAGGCGACGGAAAGTGTCACAGAGAACAGACCGCCGATGGCGGCTTCGGTCGCACAGGCAAGGGTGAAACGGTGGGGTAAGAGCCCACCGCGCGCGCCGGCGACGGCCGCGGCACGACAAACCCCACCGGGAGCAAGGCCAAACAGGAGCGAGCGGCGGCCCGCCGCGTCGGCCCGTCACAGGACCCGGCTTATCTCCCTCCGCTTCCGTCTTCCACGTCCTCGACCTCGGGTTCGAAGCTCCCGAACGTGGCCATGGGGATGTGCCGGAGGGGCACTGCGATCGGCACGAGCGTGTGCTCACCGCCCCTGATCTCGACGATCGCGGGCTCGACAGAAGACGCCGTCCCCGGGAGGGACGTCCGGTCGATCTTGATCCGGTACTGTCCTGGTCGCACGGCGTCCAGGATCAGGCGCCCGTCCGGGCCGGTTCGCAATCTCCAACCGGCGCCAGCTTCCGAATGGACTTCGACGACCACGCCCGAGATGGCTGGCTCACCTTCATCCCACTGCCCGTCCCGGTCTTCGTCGAGGAAGAGATCCACCTGCAGGCTTCCGGCGCGTGATACGGGTACCATAACCCGCTCGCCGGGCTGGAAGAGAAGATCGCCGGGTGGCAGGTACTCCGGACCCAACGACCCGGCGTCGATCGAAAGACGATTCCCGAGCTCCTCGCGAAACTCGAATCTGCCGCCGTTGCGAGTGTAGACCTCATCGATTCCGAGCCTTACGCGGATTCCATCGAGCGTCGGCTCCCCGGGCTCGTGGGATCCATTCGCGTTGAGATCCTCGAACACGATCCCGTCCACCGCGGAGGGTCGTCTCAGGGGCAACGGCAATCCGAATCCCTGCTGGATTCCGGCGGACATGCGCCAGCGTGAGGTGCCCGGAAGCTCGCGCGAGAGATTCTCGATGCCCAGGTATGCCCGCATGTCCCGGCGGATGCGAAATGCGGCTCCTACCTGCACGCTGAGGCTCGCATCCAGATCGTTGCCGCCGTCGTATGCGGAGGCTGAAACATAAGCTTCGAGTCTGGACCCGACGTTATGCGACAGGTATCCCTCATACAGGAACAACGACTGTCGCCTGAGGTCGCTGGTGTACCGCGCCGAGAGCCGCGCCCAGGTGTGGCCCCGGCGCACGGATGCACCCAACCGATACTGTCTGAACGTTCCCGACTCGCCATCCATGGACTCCGGGCCGAGCTCGACCGTCGCATCGAGGTCTATCGGTCCGGCCCGGGTCCACAGGGCGCCGCGAACCGTGCCCAGATGATCGTTCCGTCCTCCGTACCGCGCTCTCACGCGCGCCGTGATTTCCCCCGCCAGAGGGCGACGGCCGAGGCGCACCCCGAGGTACCCACCGTTGCTGTGGGTCTCATCCGCGCCGAATCCGGCCGGCAGGATCTCGTCGAACACGGATCCCAGAACCGTGGCATCCGCCGAGATTCGCGCAGAGCCCGACAACTGGAACAGTTGCGGCGGAATCCTCGGGTCGGCCGATGTCATGGGGCGCCGACGAGCCGTGAGGTCCAGGCTTCGATCTTCATCGCGGTACGAGTACCGCGCGTTGAAGCTCGGACCGGCTGCTTCCTCTCCGGTCTCGTTGTCGCGGATTCGCATCCAACCGGCGTCCACGGAGTAAATGTGTCCCTTTGCGGGGCGCCCCTCGAAACGGCCAAGGGCCGCCTGCGTGCGACTGCCGGGAAGGCCGATGACGTTGGATCGATCCGTACTGCTGAGGAGCCCCGAAATCCTGACTCGCTCCTCGCCCCAGCCCGCCTCGAGTGCAGCGACATGTCCATCGAGCAGTCTTCCATCCGTCGACTGCGGTCTTGCGCCGATCGCGTTGACGAATCCGCGTCCGCGAGACCAGGTGCCGGCCGCGCCACGCCCGGCCTGATAGTAGCCGAGAAGGTCGCTGGTCCGGACATCGACGTCACCTGCGAGAACACTCCATTCGGGGCGTCGGATTCCAAGCTGCAGCCGAGGGCTCGAGTATACGTCCTGGAAGACAAAGGAACTGGATCGACTGTCGCCCGATCGGAAGGAGAAGAGAACCTCGGTGTTGCGCGCGACTTCGCCTCGGCCCGATATGCCGAACAGCGGATCGTTCGAGGTCTGCCCCCCGACGGACGTGAGCGTGGATCCGAGGAATATGGAGGTAGGAACCTGCGCGAGACCGGGAAGGAGGCCTTCAGGTCCGCGTACGAAGACTCTGACCGTGGCCTTGTCCTGGTGCTCGCCGTTCCGGCCCAGGACCCGCAGATGCAATTCGGAACCGGGTTCCGCGTCCGGCGCGACCCGAGCCATGATCCGGCCCGACCTGCTGCCGAAAGCGGGCAGCCACAAGGACTGTATTTCGGTGGAAGGGTCGAACCCCGGACCGGGCTCGAGGGAGATCATCACTGTGTCTCCCACATTTCCCGATCCGTGCAGCTCGTACTCGATCTCGAGGTCGCTTCCCGGCTCCACGGAGACCGCCGCTGAGCTGGCGGCGATGACCGCCGCTGAGCTGGCGGCGATTTCGAATTCGCGGGTGTGCGCCACGTTGACGGCAACGGCCACCTGGGGTCCGAGATTCTCGCCGTCCGCGAACTGGACCGAGCCGACGTTGGTCTTTCCGCCGGGCGCCGTCGGCGGAAGTTGAATCGTGAGAAGCAGAACGGCACGCTCGCCATCACGCCATGAGATCGACCCGTTTCGATCTCCGATCAATCTGAACCCCGGGGTCAGACCGACAGAGTAGTCGAGGAGGATCTCTCCCGAGTCCGCATCACTGAGCTGACGCCGGGCGTACTCTTCCGGAACCACGACCGGTACCGTGGCGACGGCCCCGGCTTCGAACTGGATCTCGCCGGACCGGGCAGGCGGCTGCTGCGCGAGCACTACGGGCGCCATCGCCGCCGCCATCCAGACGGCGATCGCCCCCAGAAATGTGCCGCGTTGCCGGGTGGTCAGCAGTCCTGACATTTCGGATCAGAGAAGAGCGGTCTCGAAAACGACGACCGCCGAGTAGGTATCGGGAACGTCCCGATCGAAGTCGAGTCGCACCCTCAGCTCCACGTCTACATCTTCGCCCTTGTAACCGGTCGAGATCAGCTGATTCGCGCCGTTCATCGCCTGCCACCCGGACTGGCCCGCGGCACGCCACTCCAGGTCGGAGATCGGCTTACCGTAGCCACCCATGTCCGGATCGTCGGACCGTACGCACAGGGCCCAGCCGAAATTCGCCTTACCGCGAGGCCGGACGCGGATGGACACGGG
>JARRPS010000177.1:0-5310 GCA_037382625.1 Gemmatimonadota bacterium
CGTTGAACGCGTTCCGGTGCGTGAGCGAGTCCGCCGGGGCTTCCATCAGTTCGATTGCCGCGCGAATCGCGTCGGGCATGTACATCATGTCGAGCTGCGTGCCCTCGGCGAGAAAGCACTCGTAGCGATTCTGACGCACCGCCTCGTAATAGATCTCCACGGCATAGTCCGTGGTGCCGCCCCCGGGCTCGGCGACGTGCGAGATCAGTCCCGGATAGCGCACGCCCCGCGTGTCGAGACCGAAGCGGGTGAAGTAGTAGTCGCACAGCAGCTCGCCGGCGACCTTCGAAACGCCATACATCGTGTTCGGACGCTGGATCGTGTCCTGCGGCGCGGGATCGGGAGGCGTGCTGGGCCCGAAAGCCGCGATCGAACTCGGAGTGAACACGCCGCATCCCCGGGCGCGCGCGACCTCGAGCACATTGAAGAGCCCGCCGATGTTCACCTGATAGGTCAACTGCGGTCTCCGCTCACCGACGGCGGAGAGAATGGCGGCCAGGTGAAAAATCGTGTCGGCCTGGTGTCGGCCCACCGCCGCGTCCAGCGATTCGCCGTTCGTGACATCCACGAAAGCGAAAGGACCCGACTCGGAGCCGGCGGAGCGGATGTCGGTGGCGAGGACGGCATCGGTCCCGTACTCCTCCCGGAGCCAGGTCACCATCTCCGTCCCGATCTGGCCGGCGGCTCCCGTCACGACGATTCGCTTCATGCGTCCCCCGTCTCTGCGGGCCGAGGAATACTTCGAGACAAGCGCCGGACCGACCACGCGGTACGGCGTCGCTGAAGCCTACCGAAGCGGCAAGATCCCGGCCACCGTCCGCCGCCTCCGACAAGCCCCACGCGCTGCGCTTCTTCGCTCTAATGGTTTGCCAGGCATTTACTTAAGACGGCGTCTCAGCGCGTGCAGATCTACCGCCGCCCGGAATCGCCCACGGCGGGCTACCAGCCGGCCCGTTGCGGGTCGTTTCGTCGCATCGCAGGCGGGTTCGTCGTGCTTCCGCGAAGCGGATGGACAGGGTCTGTTCGGCGCCCGTAAATGCGGAAGCCCCGCCGAAACGGGGCTTCCTCCGAGGCTGCGGAAGGAGGCTTTGTCCGACATGACGCCGGACGGAAGGATGATTGCGATCCTCCGCCGCGCCGCATTGGACGCGACACCCGGTAATCTGCGCAGACTCGGCTGCGGCACAATCGGTCGTTGGTACCCCGCCGCCTGGTACATTCGTACCCAACACCCGACGAGTGGCTCTCGCTTGCGTCGCATGGCCACGCACTGTCGATTTGCGATACCGGAGAGCCTGTGGAATGATGCTGGGATCCCCACTGAAAGAAGACGTCCGGAGGGACGACGGAATATGGCGGAGATCGAAGAAAAGCACTCGCAGCGCCCGGCACCGTCGGATGAGACCGTTCCTGCCGGCACGACCATCCTGATCGCGCTCGGCATTCCCTTCATGAGTGCCGGTGTTCGCACGATTCTGGAGGACCAGGCCGACCTGCAGGTCGTGGGCGAATGCTCGGAGCTGGACCAGGTGATTCCCGCACTTCTGGATCTCGAGCCCGACATCGTCGTCCTGGACACCGACTTTCAACGCGAGAGGACCGGCTTCGTGCAGCAGGTCAGGGAGGCACGGCCGGCCACCGGCGTCATCGTCATGGTCAATCATTCCGATGAAGAGTGCGTGATCCGCTCGATGCTCGCCGACCCGGACGGGCCGCAATTCTCCGATGAAGCGGTGTCGAAGCTCAGCGAGTGCTGTCTGATGGCACTCCGATCCTCCGCCCGGGGCTGTGTCCCGAAGGTCGCCGACCCGGAGCGGCTGGTTCGCGCGATTCGAACCGTGGCGAGCGGAGGCCTCGCGGCGGGCGCCTGGCTCGGCTCGATGGTCGGGCGGTTGTCGGAATCCGCACCAGCCGAGGGCCGCGTCACCGGACGCGAGCTCGACATCATCTCGCTCGTCGCCCGGGGACTCGAGAACAGGGAGATCGCCTCCGAGCTCGGCATCGCGGAACAGACGGTGAAGAATCACCTGAGCCGGGTGATGAAGAAGCTCGGACTCCGGAACCGGCAGGAGGTGGCCGTGTTCGCGGTGCGCGTTCACCTCGACTCGGAGGGATGAGGCCGTCCATCGGCGGGACTCCCGATCCCCCCTGCAGATGGGTCGCAGAGAAAAGCGCCCCGGACTCCCGGGGCGCCTCCCTGCAAGCGGTGTGCTGTCGAACTCCTTCCGGATCAGTCGTCCTCGACCAGCCGGAGGTAGAGCGGGATCGCCCCCGTGTCCTCTGTCGTGTCCCCGGAGCCCGCGGCACCGCCCAGGCCAAGAATGTGTGCCGTGACATCGTTCCCGGACGGGTTATCCAGAAACAGCCGCATGAATCCCCGGAACCTGATCGAGGTCATGCCGCTGCGCATGACTTCGGTCGGATCCATCAAGGGAACGGTTACTATTCTCTCGTCGTATCCCGAGCACTGGTTGTCATTTCCCGGACCCCCGCACCCACCCGGACCGCGGATGCACGTAGTGCCGTCTGTACATCCATCCTGCCAGTAATGGGGATCGCCATTGATCCGGTCCGTAACGCCCTGCGCCGTCGGTCCGATCATGTTCCCCGGCTCGAGGAAGAACGGAACTTCCGTGCCCGTATCGAAGAGTTGCTCGTCAATGCATGTAATGATGTTGGTCCGGTAGTCATTTCCCCCACTGTCATCGGTCGGGCGCCAGGCAAAGAACCAGCCGGGACTCCAGGCCTGGTTGGGGTTGCCGGGCTTCAGGGTCAGCTGTCTGCCGACATCGTTGACGTGCCCGCTGCCGTCCCCATTGCGAAACTCGCTCCCGTAGCCGGTGCACCTGGACGTGTTCTGGCACACGAGAGGAATGTGTTCGTATGACGGGTCCACGACGATATCGCCCGTCGCCTCTTCGCGCGTGCAGGGACAGTAATTGTCGAAGCTGTCGCCGCCCGTGGGAGTTCTGCTATTATCGGCGTCGTCGTAATCGAACTTCCCGGGTTCACCGCCCGACAGGTCGTCCTCCCAGGCGTCGGGCAATGCCCAGGGCGCCAGACACCCCACGACATCGGCCGGTGCGGCCACCGCGGTGGCGATCGCGTTGACGTTCACGTCGTCGATCCCGAGGACCTTCGCGAAGAAGGTCGGCATGGGATTCCCGCGGTCGCGCAGAAAATTCGCGGAAACCCGGACCTTCTTCTCATCGAGCCAGATCTGCATGTCCGTAGCGGGAATGAAGCTCGCCGTAACGCCGTTTACGGGATTCCGGTTCGCATATTCGGTCGCTCGGACGGGCGCGAGAGTTTCCGCGTTCGGCATGTCATCGATGAATGCGGACGCGGCCGCGAGTGCCATCGCATCAGCCGTTCGCTGCGCTTGCGTTCGCGCGTCGAGCAAGAATCCGACATCGACCGCGAGCGCGGCAAAGCCGAGGAGACCGACCATGGAAACGGCGACGAGAGCCAGCGTGGCCCCCCGGTCGTTGCCTGCCCTCGCCCTGAACCACTTCAACATCTGCATTCTCCTGAACCCCTGAGTTCTCATGCCGGACTTCTGTTGCCGGCGTACTACACTTCCGATACCTGCGCGGGGGCCGACGGCAGGAGATGGGTGCACACTCCAGACGCATCATGATATCCGGGAACATGGCCCCGGGTTCCTAATTCGCGGTTGGGCATCGCCTTACGTCTCGCTTCAGCAGCGGAGCAGCGGCTCCCGTGCCCTCGCGGTCGCCCTCTCTGTCACGGAAGAGCCGTGCCAGAGCGGGAACACCCCACACGGAAAAGCCGCAACACACTACCCGACATGATATTAGACCGTGCGGACGGCTCTTCGCAGATGGCCCGGGCGCGTGGGGCCGGCGCTACACGTCCCGGTCTCGACGCCGGATTCGCCTGGCTCGATACAAATATAGTCGAGTCGCGTTATAATGGGAGTCCGTGGCGAAAGCTGCCCCGGTTGAAGCGCACGCTCAAAGCCCTCCCCCGGGCTGCGAATCGATCTGTCGATCGCCCGGGCGATCGATCAGGGCTGGGGGTCTGCCGGAGAATCCCCGCCGGAGTCTTCGCCCGTCCACTCCGGGGTCGCGTCGGAAGTCCCCGATCCCGCCGAAACCGCTCGACCGGCCTCCGCATCGACCGATCGCAGGTGCAGGTCCCGCTGCGGGAAGGGAATCTCGATGCCTTCGGCCTTCAGACGGTCGTTGACGAGGACGTTGACCTCGCTCCGCAGGCCGAAAAAATCCTCGAAGGTCGCGGACCAGATGTTGAGTTTAAAGTTCAACGAGCTGTCTCCGAAACCCATGAAGAGAGCAGTCGGCGTGGGGTACTTCAGGACCTTCGGATGCTCGGCCGCCACCTCCAGGAGCAGGTCGATCACCCGCTGGGGATCGGTCCCGTATTTCACGCCTACCTCGACCTGGAATCGGCGCTTGCTGTCGGAGAGAGTCCAGTTGACCAGTTCGGATTGTATGAGATTGGAATTCGGGACCACTACGTCGGCGCCGTCGAAGGTGTGGATCGAGCTGGATCGAATCCCGATCCGGCGAACCTCTCCGAGCAGTCCGAGCGAAGAAATCTCGATCTTGTCGCCGACTTTGATCGGTTGTTCGAAGATCAGGATGAAGCCGGAGACGAAATTGTTGACGATGTTCTGGAGTCCGAAACCGATGCCCACGCCCAGGGCACCGGCCAGCACCGCGAGCTGACTTCCGCCGATTCCGGCGGAGGCCGCCGCGAACAGAATGCCTCCGACGAGAATGGCCCACTGAGCGAGAGTAGCCCACGCATCGGCCTGTCCCGGCGCCACCGACATCCGGGGAAGGAGGTCACTGCTCAAGAACGTGCGGATGATCCTGCCGACCCAGGTGGCGAGCCAGATGATCAGGATGAACAACAGAACGCTGCGACCCGCACGATCCGGTCCCGATTCTCGCTGAACGCACGGGACCGGTTCAACACGTGACTGACGGCCGCACCCTGCACGATCCCGACGAGGATCATCGCCCCGAGCGACACGACGATCGCCGTGTACGCGGTCGCGATCAGTCCCTGAATGATGGTCTCGGCCAGCCCCACCCAACCGGCCACGTTGCAGAGCGCCGACACGATCGAGAGCGCGAGCGCGATACGAACCGCGAGTCGATAGGGTCCCCGCAGGCGCCCTCGAATCAGGGCACCTTCCTCGGCTGCCGTCTTCACGTCCTGAACCGCGGCCCAGAGCGCGGCCCCGATGGCGAGTCCGAGCAGGATGAGCCGCTGGAACACGGTCCCGTCCGGCAGCAGCGTCGCGAGTCGGGAGACCAG
>JARRPS010000178.1:0-4849 GCA_037382625.1 Gemmatimonadota bacterium
GTTTCCCCGGCGGAAAGACGTTCCTACCTTGACGAACCGGAGTACCTCGCGGCCCCACCCGAATCGGTCGATTCGTCCCGATACCCCAGGTACCGGGACGCGCCCATAGACCATGGCTGTGCGAACCCTCGTCCGGGAGCCGGCAGGGTGACCGAAGACCGCCCTCGAAGCGCAGCGCACTCATTGCCGCCCGAGCTGTCGGCTCTTCTCGCCGCCAGCGACGGGACGGCCGAGCGCGCCGCCTGGGACGACTTCCTGCAGGCCTACCATCGGCTCATTCTTCACACGGCTCTTCGTACGACCAGGGACCACGACGCAGCAATGGACGGCTATACGTACGTCCTCGAGAAGCTCCGGGAGGACGACTTTCGCAGGCTTCGCGCCTTCGTGGCAGAAGGACGGGCAAAGTTCACCACCTGGCTGGTTGTGATTACGCGACGCCTTGTCCTCGATCACAGGCGGTCCCGGTACGGAAGGCAGCGGGGGGAGCGGAGCGAGGCGATCCGGGATCAGCTGACGGCACGTCGCCGCCTCGCCGACCTCGTGTCAGATGCCGTGGACATAGACGCGGCACCTGATACTGCTTCCGGCGACCCCGGCCTCGACCTTCGTCTCGCAGAGCGTCGCGCGGCGCTGGCCGGAGCATTGTCGGAGCTGCAGCCAGCCGATCAGCTGCTATTGAACCTCCGCTTCGTGGACGAGGCCACGGGGCGAGAGATCGCCGACCTGATGGGCATGGCCACACCGTTTCACGCCTATCGGCGCATCAATTCGGTGCTCGCCCGACTGCGTGACCTGCTGGTGTCGAAGGGCATCGACGATGCCGAACCCTGAGCACCCGCAATCAGGGAGCGCAAAACCGCAGTCGAGGGCCGTGCGATGAAATCAGGGACAGCACTCTGCAGACCGTTGGACACGAGAGAATGAGCAGCGGCATGGAGGATCGACACTTGCCCGCCAGTGATCTGGCCGCGTATCTCGACCACACTCTCTCCGCGAGCGAGAGAGCGGCGGCAGAACAGCACCTTGCCTGGTGCGATGAATGCCGATCCGAGTTGCGCGAGGTCGGAGATGCTCTTCGCACCTTCCATCCAGCGCGGCGGCGGCTGGGGTGGATCGGTCCCGCCGTGGCTGCGGCCGCTGTCATTCTTCTGGTCGCCTACCCACTCAGCCAGCGGGCGAACGAGGAAGTGCCGGCGCACCGCGACGTCCCGGTAGTGATCGATCAGAGACCGGACCTCGCAGACCCTGCGCCGCTTCCTGATTCCGTGGGAGCGCAGCTTCTCCAGTGGTCGCGCGTCGAGCGAGCCGACCGGTATCGCGTCTCGATCTTCAGTGAAGCCGGCTCCGTCGTGTGGCGTACGGAGACCCCGGACACCTCCGTCGCGCTACCGTCATCATCGCTGGACGAGACGATCGGTCCTTACCTGTGGCGCGTGGACGCGCGAGTCGGAATCGACCGGTGGGTGGAGTCCCGGCTTGAACCGCTGGAGCTCTCTGGTGCGACCGACTCCCAGTTCGGTGAGGAGGAGCCCACTCCGTGATCGCCGTCGTCTCCGCTGTGCTCGAGCTTTCGGCGCTCGCCGCAGTCATTCAGGCGGTGCCGCAGTCATCCCGGCTGATCGAACTCGCTGAGTCGGCAAGTCACGAGCAGCTGGTCGCCGAGACTCGCACGCGATCGGAAGAAGCACGGCGGGCATTCCGTGATCTGCTTCGCGCCTCTCCCGAAGCACCGGATCCTGCCGCCGGGCGATTGGCCTCGGCGTACGCCGAAGCGTGGACGGATCCGTTCCTGTTGAACCGGTACGACCAGTTCGTCGCCTGGTCCTTGCCGGAGAGGCGCGTCAAGCTGACGGCCGACAGTCTCCGCCGTGCCGGAAACGAGGCGTACCTGAACGAAGGGGCGGAGGAGGCCCTGCGCCTCTGGAGGTTGAGCCTCAGCGAGGCGGAGGGGCTGCCCGATACAGTGGGAATCGCCCGATCGCTTGGGAACATCGGCGCAGGGCACTACGCCGCCGGCCGCAACGACAGCGCGGCCTTCTACTACCGGCGCTCCCAGCAACTGGCTCTAGCGTCCGGTGACTTCGTCACGGCAGCCAACGCTTTCAACGTCCAGGCCTCGCTGAGCCGGGAATCCGGCGACCTGGCGGACGCCGGTTCTCTCTACCGCCGAGCCCTCGACATGCACGAGCGGGTCGGAGCCGTCCGGGCGGCTGGCTTCGACCACCACAACCTGGGTCTCCTGGCTCTCCGTCTCGGGGACTTCGAGGGGGCACAGAGCGAGTTCGAGGCGGCGATCGCGATCAGTCGCCGCACGGGCCACCGGGACGACGAGGCGGATCACCTCTCGAGCCTGGCGGACACCCGGATGGCCACGGGTGACTACGCCGCTGCCGACACACTGCTCGCCCGGGCGCTGGCGTTGAACGGAGAGACGGGCAATCGCTGGGGGGAAGCCGGTGTCCTTCACAGTCGCGGACTTCTCGCAATGGCGCGCGGCGACTACGGGGCCGCCGTAAGAGATCTCGAGCAGGCGCAGAGCCTCTACACGGACCTCGACCGGCTTCCGGAAGCGATCTCGGTTCGGGCGGACCTGGGCCGGGCCCGTGCCGCGGCGGGCGACCTGCCTGCTGGAGCGGCGGATCTCACGGCCGCGCTGCGAATCGCCGATTCGGCCGGCGTTAACGCTCGAGTCCGCGCGCGACTTTCGCTCGCGGCGGGCGACCTCGCGCTCGCCCTGAACGACTACGAGCAGGCTCGCCAGGACTACGCCGAGGCGGAACGGCTCTACCAGAGACTGGACGATTTCGGGGGGATCGCCGCGGCGCGACACGGGCTGGCTTTCATTCATCTGTACCAGGAGGAGCGGGAACAGGCCGAGGTCGAACTGCGCCGCGCTCTCGTCGCGCAACAGGGGCTGGGTGACCCCCGAGCCGGTGCCCTGACACGTCTCCTGCTCGCGGACGTTCTCCTCGACGGCGGAGACCTGGAGCAGGCGAGAACGGTCGCTTCCGATGCCAGAGACGTGTTCGTCGCGCTTCCCGACCCGGTCGGCGAAGCCGCGGCCCTGCGGTCTCTGGGCGAAGTCGAGCTCAAGGCGGCGCTGCACCGGGAGGCCGAGGATCTGTTCACGCAGGGGCTCGCGGTTCTTGCCCGCGCGGACGCCCCCGACATTGCCTGGCGCCTCCATGCGGGACGGGCGGACGCCCTCGTGGCTCGGGGCCGGGTCGATGAAGCGCAGGCGGCGCTCGAGAGTGCGATCGAGGAGATCGAGCGGAGCGCGTCCGGCTGGACCTATCTGACGAGCAGCTCCGGATATCTCGCCGACAAGTGGGACGTCTACGCCCGCCTCGCGGTCCTGCAGCTCGAGTCGGGTGCGCCCGAAGAGGCTTTCGATACGAGCGAGCGCCTCCGGGCCCAGCGCATGCTGGCAATCCTCGAGCGCGGACGGGTCCGGGCTCCTGAGCCGGCCGCTGAGCTCGCTTCCCGCGAGCAGGACCTCCGCCGACAGGTCGCCGAACTCACAGCCCGGGTGGATTTGACCAATCCCCGGGATACCGAGCTGAGGGGTCTCTCGACGGGAGCTTCTGCCAGGGGACAGGCGGCTCTGGCTCTCGAGGAGGCCCGGCGGACGTACTCACGAGTACTCGAGGAGCTTCGTGAATCGAACGCACCATACGCCGAGCTCGTGCGACCGGAGATTCCCTCATGGAAAGCCATTGCCGGGGCCCTTACCGATGACGAGGTGTTCCTCGAGTATCTGATCTCGGACACGACCGCGCTCGTGTTCGGTGTCACGAACGATGGCATATCGGCGGCGAAGCTCGACGCCGACGGCGAGACGCTGCGCGATCTGATCGGGTTCACCCGTGGAGTACTGGAGGATCCCGAGCACGGAGGAGAGAGCGAACTGTGGCGCATGCCGCTGGAGCGCTTGCACAAGATCCTGATCGATCCCGTGGAGGCAGCCGGATGGCTGGACGGCCGCCGATACCTGACCATCGCCGCCCATGGATCCCTGCACTACCTCCCGTTCTCCGCCCTCATAGGGCCGGATGGACGCTTCCTGGTCGAGCGATACTCGATCGAGACCACGCCGTCGGCCGCGGTGTGGCAGCGCCTGGCTGCGCGGCCGGCTCGCGTGAGAGGCGGCGGGGCCCTCGCCCTGGCGCCCCGGACGTCCGAATTGCCGGGCACACGCCGCGAGGTGGAACGGTTACGTGCTGCCTACGCCGGTCAGGCCGACCTGCTGATGGGAGCGGAAGCCAGCGAAGACGCTTTCATGGCGGTGGCGGGCACGTACGACGTCGTACACCTGGCCACATACGGCGTCGCCAACCGCACGAATCCTCTCTTCTCCTACGTGGAGCTCGCACCGGGCGCTGATTCCGATGGGAGGCTGGAGGCGTATGAAATCTCCGGTCTCGACCTGGATGCAGACCTGGTCGTGCTGAGCGCCTGTGAGACCGGCTTCGGCTCCGGGATGCGCGCGGACGTGCCGGCGGGCGACGATTGGGTCGGTCTCGTCCGGAGCTTCCTGTCGGCGGGAGCGGGCGAGGTTCTCGCGACCCTGTGGCGGGTCGAGGACGAAGCGACGTCGGATCTCATGGGAGCGTTCTACGCCGACTACGCCGACGGGATTTCAGCGCGCCTCTCCCTGGCCTCGGCGCAGCGAGAGCTGCTCGCGGAGCCGCGGACGGCGAGCCCGTTCTACTGGGCGGGATTCGTGATCACAGGCGGCTCCGGAGGTGGAGAATGATCCGAAGACGCGATGCGATGTCGCTGATTCTCGCAGGCTTGTCGGCCTGCGGCGGGTTCCTGCTGGCGGGCTGCTCGAGCGACGAGTCGG
>JARRPS010000179.1:0-4845 GCA_037382625.1 Gemmatimonadota bacterium
TTCCACTCCAGATAGCGACGGAGCAGGTCTTCCCATACGAAGGCGCGGAAATTCCCGATGTGCGCCCGATCGTAGACGGTGGGGCCGCAGGTGTACATACGCACGACGCCGGGCTCGATGGACTCGAACGCCTCCACCCTGCGACCGAGCGTGTTGTAGAACCTCAGGGACATACCGATATCAGCTTTCCGTCCCGACCGCCGCCGGGAGCGGGGCCGATCGGTCACCGTCCGGCAGTATCTCCTCCGGCTCCGGCTCCGGGAACTGCCGTTCGTGCCAGGTGCGGTAGGCATCGATCGCCTCGGGATGCGACTCCGCCCACTCCCCGGCACAGGCCCCGATCTGTCTGTCGCCGAGATCTACGATCAGAGCGGGAAGGTGTCCGTCGAGCCGGGCGAATGCGAGCGCGTCGAGCGGCGCGTAAGGGGGGCCCCCGAACAGGGTGCGGGCGACGATCCAGCCGTCCACGAAGGAAGAGACCGCCTGAGCTTCCCAGGCCACGAGGGAGTCGCAGGGAGCGTCGGGGTCCTTACCGCGGATCACGCGCATACGCATGACCGAGTAGTTCTCGTACGCCCGATCCGCCTCTCGCAGGTTCCCGGGCGTGATCACCTGTACCACGGAATCGCTCTGAACGGTGACCGCATTCCAGGGCCAGGCCGGGTCCAGGTTCTGGTCGGTGGCCCGGTCGCCGAATCCCAGCGCATACATCACGCGCGGGTCCTCCTCGAGGTCTTTCCGCAAGGCACGGGTCGTGTCGAGCATCACCTTCACCCGCTCCGTCTCCAGGGTGATGCTGTCTCCCGCCGGCGATACGACTCGGTACTGGCCGGACACCGGCGCGGGAAGGATCAGCATCGCGACGGCGGCGATCCGGACGAGCGGCGCCTTCGGCTTCACTCGACCGTCACGCTCTTGGCCAGGTTCCTGGGCATGTCCACGTCGCAGCCGCGCAGGAGGGCTATGTGATAGGCGAGCAGCTGCAGAGGAATGACGGTAAGGAGCGGTTGCAGCGGGTCCAGCGTCGCCGGGACGGGAATCACGTGGTCGGCCTTTCCGTCGAGAGCGTGATTGCCTTCCGTGACGATCGCGATCACCCGTCCCCCCCTCGCCTTCACCTCTTCGATGTTGGCGGCGACTTTCGGATACACGGCATCGCTCGGCGCGATGAACACCACGGGCATGTTTTCATCGATCAGAGCGATCGGACCGTGCTTCATCTCCGCGGCGGGGTAACCCTCCGCGTGCACGTAGCTGATTTCCTTCAGCTTCAGCGCGCCTTCGAGCGCCACCGGAAAATTGTATCCGCGCCCCAGGTAGAGTGCGTTGGCGTGGCGCTGGTAGGCCCGCGCGATCTCCGCGATCTCGGCATCCAGGGCGAGCGCCTTCTCGACGGAGGCCGGGATTTCCTCCAGCGCGGCGACCAGTCTCCGGCCTTCGAGAAGGGAGAGACCGCGCTTCCTCGCCAGAAGCAGGGTGAAGAGAGCCAGCACGGTCAACTGACCCGTGAACGCCTTGGTCGACGCGACACCGATCTCCGGTCCCGAGTGGATGTAAACGCCGCCGTCTGACTCCCGGGCAATCGAGGAGCCGACCACGTTCACGATTCCCATGACGGGCGCGCCCTGTCGCTTCGCTTCCCGCATCGCCGCGAGCGTATCGGCCGTCTCGCCCGACTGCGAGATTGCGACCACGAGGGTGTTTTCCGTGATGATCGGACGTCGATAGCGGAATTCCGAGGCGTACTCGACCTCGACCGGGATCCGCGCAATGTCCTCGATGAGGTATTCGCCCACGAGCGCCGCATGCCAGCTCGTGCCGCAGGCCGTGAAGACGATCCGCTCCACACGGTTGAGGACTTCTTCGAGGTGCCGCAGACCCCCCAGTCTCGCGCCTCCATCGTCCTCGAGCAGCCGACCCCGCATCGCGTCCCGGATCGTCGACGGCTGCTCGAAGATCTCCTTCAGCATGAAGTGACTGTAGCCGCCCTTCTCGATCCGCTCGAGATCCCAGTCGATGCGCTTCGCCTCGCGCTCGATCCGATTGAGCTTCCCGCTCGGGCCGTACTCAGAGAGCGAATGGATTTCGTGGCCGTCGCGCTTGAGCACGGCCAGCTCACCCTCGTCCAGGTATACCACCTGCCGCGTATGATCGAGAACCGCAGCCACGTCCGAGGCCACGAAGGACTCTCCGCTTCCCTCTTCCCCGACTCCTATCAGGAGCGGGGAGCCTCGCCGGGCGACGACGATCTTGTCGCCGTCCCTCGGATCGATCACCGCGATACCGAACGCACCCTCTACCCGCATCAATGCCGCGGCCACGGCGTGCTCGAGGTTCCCGTCGTAGACTTCATCGATCAGGTGACAGAGGACCTCGGTATCGGTCTCGGTATGGAACTCGTGGCCCAGCTCGATCAGGCGGGCCTTCAGGGTCTCGTAGTTCTCGATGATCCCGTTGTGCACGAGAAGCACGTTGCCGGATGCGGCCGAATGGGGGTGAGCGTTCACCGTGGTCGGCGATCCGTGCGTCGCCCAGCGGGTGTGCCCGATCCCGCAGCTGCCCGGGATCGGCTCCTCGGCGAGCCCCCGCTCGAGCACGGCGAGTCGACCGGCGGCCTTCTGGACTCGCGCTTCCCCGCCTTCGAGTATCGCGATGCCGGCCGAGTCGTATCCTCGATACTCCATTCGACGAAGCCCCTCGATCAGAATCGGCTGGGCTTCGCGCGCACCGATGTAGCCTACGATACCGCACATGGATTCGTGTTCCTGTGTCCAGTCGTGATCAGTCGCCCGCGAGGGCTGCCACGTGAGCTTCCGCCCGGTCCGCCAACTCCACCGCCCGTTCCGACTCCGGCGCCTCCGAGATGACGCGGAGGATCGGCTCCGTGCCCGATGGCCGTACGTGCAACCACTCTCTCCGGTCGGGCCAGGTGATTCGAAGCCCATCGGTAGCATCGAAGCTCGCTCCGGGGCCTGCATCGGCCCGCAGGGCCTCGTAGGCACGGCTCGGCCCGCCCGGAGGCTGGGCCATCTTGCGCTTGACCATCGTATACCGCGTCCGGCCGCGCAGGAGTTCCCCGGGGCCGCATCGCCGCGACGCGAGGTAGCCGAGAACCAGGGCGACCGCAAGCGGCGCATCGCGCGTGAGGTTCAGGTCGGGCAGCATTACGCCGCCATTTCCCTCTCCCCCGATCACGGCATCCCGTTCCGACATCATTGCGGCCACCCGGGCCTCTCCCACGGCGCTCCGGTGGAAAGGCACGCCGGCCGCGCGTGCTACGTCCTCGATCGACTGACTGGACGAGAGATTCGTCACGACCGGCCCCGGTCGTCGCTCCAGCACGTATTCGGTCGCGAAGGCCAGGGTCCAGTCTTCTCCGATCGGCTTCCCGGCCTCGTCCACCAGCGCGAGCCGGTCCGAGTCCGGGTCCACGGCCAGTCCGACGACCGCGCCCGTGCTCCGGACCCGTTCCCCGAGCTCGCCGAGATTTTCCGGGGTCGGCTCCGGATTGCGCGGAAACCTGCCATCGGGGTCGAGTCCGATCCCCTCCACCCGGCAGCCGAGGCGGGCAAGCAACTCGGGCACCACGACGGCGCCGGCTCCATGCACACAGTCGAGGGCCACGATCGGTGACCAGGCACGAATCGCTTCCGCGTCGACCAGTTCCAGCTCCAGGATCCTCTCGACGTGATGTTCGGACACGCCCCTCTTCTCGCCGCCCGCCCCGAGGGCATCCCATCCGGCGAGCGATGGACCCGACTCGTAGACCGACTGAATCGCCAGTCCATCGGCGGGAGAAACGAATCGACCGTCGGCGGCCGCGAGCTTGAGCCCGTTCCATTCGACGGGGTTGTGTGACGCCGTGACGATCAGGCCGCCGACCGCGAGCGGATCGTCTTTCACGGCCAGCAGGTGTGTGGGAGTCGGAGCGATCCCGGCAAGCCGGGCAGCGAGGCCCGCGGCCCTCACCCCGGCAGCCACGGCGTCCGCGAGAAGCGCTCCGGACGTGCGAGAGTCCCTCCCCACCAGCATATAGCGATCCTGGAGGCCGTCCGGAGCCCGATCCCGGATGAACGACCCGAACGCTGCGCCGTACCTGGCAGCAACCTCCGGCGTCATCGTCTTCCCGACAATGCCCCGGATCCCGGATGCCGAGACGATAAACGGATATACGGCCATTACTTCGCTCTCCCATCACGACGCAGGAACTGTGCTCGGAGGCGTCAACTGGATAGACGCCCGTCGGAACCTACTTCAGGAGGTGGCAGAAAGGCATGGGTCTTTGGTCCAATGCCGTTCAGGAGTGCTCGGTGAGTCGGCGGGCTCGCCGTCGGACCTCCGTGACCGACAGGGACAGGGCCGCGAAACCGCGGGCCCAGCGCACCGGCCACCCGGCCAGCATCGCAGCATCCTGCGAGCCGAGCTTGAGCGAGGCGACGACGGCGCCGAGCGAGTGGGAGGGCTTGAATCGGAGAAGCAGCCGGGCCCGCGAAGAAGTGACCCGCACGGCGACCGGCTCCACGTCCAGGCGGCGACAGAGCGCGATGAGCTGTGCCTCGATCGAGCCCCGAAGCTCAGAAGCGATGAGCGGAAGTCGGTCCACGGTCGACCAGACGACCTCTACATAGAGTCGGTGAGCGGAGCGCTCCGGGGGATTGCTCGGCTCTCCGTCGACGCGAACCGCAGCCGGGGGCGGGCGGTGGTGACGGATCCGGTCGGTCGTGCGCTCGCGGGTCGGCATGATCGCACGAAGGGCTCGATCGTCATCGTCGGCTCATCGGTTTCCGCCCGTGCGCGGCGGCGCCCGTCCGCAGTAGCTTCGCCCGTCCCGGCCGGGCCGGGCGC
>JARRPS010000180.1:0-539 GCA_037382625.1 Gemmatimonadota bacterium
TTCGCCGGCTGCCATGCGGACATCCCGCCGATGAACTGCACGGACGAGCTGCAGCGGCTGCTCCTCACTGTTCCCGATGGTGATGCCGGTTGTGCCGTGGAAGACTGGACGCAGACCGATATCGACCTGCGCCTGGACTGGCCGTATGCGCGCGAGCCGGGCTTCACCGGTGCCGCTTGGACGCTGCTGGAGCTGGCGCCCGACCTGGACGACTATGGAGCGCGCTGGGTTGCCATCGACGGAGGGTCGTTTACGGACCAGGGGATAGCAGATGTTCGCTTCCAGACCTTCTGCGAGCGCGGACCAGACAGTTACCTGAACAACAAGATCGAGGTGAGCGGCCATTTCGTCGCTCATGAAGGTTCCTTCTCGGATCCCGAATGCCGTCTTCAAGCCTGGAATTTCGCCTGCACGAGCGAATCGCAGCTGCAGACCGAGTTCCACTCTTCTGACCTGGAGGGGGTTCCGGATCAGTGCATTCCGCCGTCCGAGAGCTGAGCCGGGGAGCCCGGTCGTCGATGCCCCCCGCCAGGTTCAGG
>JARRPS010000180.1:562-5378 GCA_037382625.1 Gemmatimonadota bacterium
GTTCTGGAACGGGAGAGCGGCGGTTAGCGGTCCGGGCGGAGGAGCACGGTCAGAACGGTGACGGCGATCAGGAAGCGGAACATGGTGTTCATGAACGAGCCTCACATGGTGGGATGCTGCTACAGGACAGGCGGAGCGGGCACCGGTGTCGACGCCACGGGGGGCGCGGGTCGTTTAGGCTGCCGAGCAGCAGCCCCCTGCGGTCGTGGCCGGTTCTGACCCCGGCATCGTCGGCGAAGTACGATGTCACCGGGCGCAGTCCGGAATCGGCATCTGCGTATCACACCGCTCGGGGCGCGAAGCACGACTGCATCCGCTCGAAGGACTCCGCCGATTGAACGAAGTCGTCAGCTAGACGGGAGGCGCACTCAAGATTCTCAATCCGAGACATGATATCGGAGCTCTTCTTCCACCGTCCTCTCAGCCTGATCGAGCAGGCTCAGGAGACGGCTGAGCTCTTCAGCCTCCTCCAGTGACTCGGTGATCTCGCTCGGCATCTCGGCTCGCGCAACGAGGCGCATCAGACCGAGACGCAACCGTTCCAGCGCACCGATGAGTTCCAGATACCGCTCCTCCAGGGTCGATCGACGTGCGAGCAGGTCGTTCACGACATCCGCGTGATCCGGACTCTCAACGGTCATCGAAAGCGGGCGAACCGATACTTCCAGATCCCTGATACTCCCCATTGCCTGTCGTACTTCGTTGGCCTGAGACTGGAGCCTCGCCGACACATCCAGCACCGTGCTCAGCTCTCCCTTGAGGCGCGGACCAAGTCGCTGGCAGAGCTCAGAAACACCCATGTGCAGGGCGACTTCGGTATTGCGGGTGAGGCGACTCTGCAAGTTGTCCTTCTCCCGCCTGAACCGGTTGAACAGCTCCGCCCCGCTGACCAGCCATGCGCCAAAGGGGCTGTTCCAGAACTTCAGCCTCATGTCCGCGAGGTAGTCCGTGTCGGGACGTGCCCAGCGTGGCCAGATCCAACCGACGATTCCGGCGACGAGAGTTAGGTTGAAGGCGAAAAGCCAATAGTCACGCGGGTTAGACTGCCACCACGGCCACCAGGACTCAGGCCACGGCCGCAGTATCTGGGTACTGGTGCCGATGAGAGCGATGCCGAGAGCGGCGTACGTGCCCCAGCGGACTGTCTTTGCGAGTCCAGCAGGAATGCGACGGTTCGAGGCTCTTACCTTCCAGTCGCGCTCGCGACGCCATACTGCCAGTGAGGTACGAATGTCGATGATTCCGTAATCTCTGTGAACGAGATTCCACAGCAGGCCAAACCGGAAGAGTGCGAACGCAAACCAGGGCAATCCGTAATAGACCAGGAAGTATTGAGGGAATTTCATCAACTTCCACGGCCAACCGAAGTCCATGAACGGAAGAAGAGTGTATAAGAGCAGAGGGATCGTAAGGCTACTCCCGCCGGTGATCCACTTGCCGATCGGCCGGGGGATCAGCTCCACCTTCTCGAGGCCGGAGCTCAGGGACCGGGCAACATCACCGGCGGACTCCGGCCGCTCGGCGGGAGAGTGAGACGTGCATCGCTGGAGCTCAAAGGCAGCTCGGCGCGGAATCCCACCGAGGATCATCGAGTAATCCACGGAACGCGGAGCCTGGTCGCTCGGATCGGGTGGGGCTCCTGTGAGCGCGAACCAGGCGGTAGCACCCAGCCCGTAGATGTCGGCTCTCACGTCGGCATCCGCCCCCCGCAGTTGCTCCGGGCAAGCGAACCCGCGTGTTCCCAGCCCGGATCCCGGTGACGTCGGGGTTCCGAACGGGCCGTGCGCAATCCCGAAGTCCATGACCAGGGCCCGTCCGTGCTCCTTCTCCAGTATGATGTTGCCGGGCTTCACATCCCGATGCACGATCCCCCGCAAATGCGCGTGATCGAGTGCCCACGCTACGTCCCTGAGTACCGACATCGCAGTTCGGGCATCGAGCGGCCCGGTTCGACCTACGAGCTGTTCGAGAGTCTCGCCCTCGACGTATCCCATGACGAAGTACGCGCAGTCATCGCGCAGCTCGAACGAGTGGATGGGCACGATATTCGGGTGGGAAAGGGACGCCGCGATCTTTGCCTCGCGCACGAAGCGCTCGCGACTGACTTCGGCCAGCGCGGCCAGCGGCGGGAGCATCTTGACTGCGACCGGGCGGTCCAGCTTGAGATCCCGAGCCAGGTAGACGATTCCCATCCCTCCACGTCCCAGCTCTCGCTCGATCGCAAAGCGGCCGGCCGTTGCATTCTGAAGCACCAGTAGAGGGTTGAAGGGAGCAACGGGTGAACCGCCCTCTGTCGGGCTATCTGATTCCGCTCGAGCTTCTTCAGTCACCTTGGTCACACCTCAGGAAGACTGACATACAGCCGTTGCAGTTCCTCATTACACTGTGGAATGACCGACCTCGTGCACGGGTGGTCGGGAAACTCGAAGTATCCCCACGCGTTGATGTAGTGATCGGCGTGCCTGAGCGGGAACTCGCAGTTCGGTTCGAATACGACGAATGCGGTCCCGCCGGATGCGAAGCGACCCGAGTCAAGCGCCGCTGCCTGATCATACCTGCATAGCGTCCAACGGGCGTCCTGGAATTCAGGCTCGCGTACAAGATACCAAACGACCAGCGCGCGCACTGTCTTGGTTGGTGCTGGTGCCGACGGATCGTGCCCGCACCCCGCAAGAGCCACAATTGGCAGAATTAACCGTAGATCCCGCAACACCTGTCCCTCCTGTGTCAGCGAACACACACCGAAGGTCTGCGGTGTCTCACAAGTAGGAATCAAGCCGGACAAGGACCGGTTTCCTACAGAACGTCGAAATCCAACCCGATCCACTCCCGGAACTCAGCGTTCTCGCGCCAGTCCAGGCCGCCCGCGTCCCGGGGGTAGTCGACCCGGTTCATGAACCGGTCCTCGGCGGCGATCCGTTCGAACGCGCCCCACGTGAGCTGCGGATCCGGGACCAGCTCGAGCCGCCGGTGCAGGGCCCGGAGCGTCTCTTCTCCGAGTCGATCGCGGATGACCTTCTCCCCGCCCTCGGGTAGCCGCAGACGCGTCGGCCATCGGCCCTTCGATTCGTGGAAGGCGCACACCGTCGTGGCCAGACGGTCCCAGAGCGCGCCCTCCCCCTGGCCCGCGAGCGTGCTCAGCGCCTCGAACGAACGCTCCACGGGAACCAGGTGGAAGCGGGCCCGGCGGCGCAGCGCCTCGAGGCCGTGGAGTAACGGCTCGACGCTCGACCACTGGGGCGGCAGCCGCTGCCACCAGCGGAGCGTCAAGCTGTTCGAGTCTCCCGTGAATTCGAGCACGCGGGTCGTCCCGTCACAGCCCATGGCGGCGTCGGGCGTGAGGGTCAGGGGGAGGTGCCGCGCGAGCTGCCAGACCGCCTCGCCACGACGGGACGGGAGTCGGTAGAACTCCTGGTCGATCGTGTCGTCGCTCCCGAACCCCTGGCAGCTGAGCCAGTACTGATCGCCGCCCCGGAACGCGTCGATCCGCTTCAGGCAGGTGGACCGGGGCCCGCCGAGGGACGGGCGAACGCTGAACCGGATCGAATTTCCCACGTGCTCTCCTCCTGTCCGGATGCGAAGAACCCGGCCGCGGGGGTCCGCGGTCGGGTTCAGGTTCGCGCTGTCTCTTTGAATGGAATTTCAAACCGGGGTCTGACACTCCGAGACCATCGAGCTCTCCGGAAGCGATGAGTCGACGTTCATCCGGCCGACCACACTCCCCCCTCGTGCGACTTCTCTTTCGCGACGGGGATCGACTCGTTCCGACCCCGCCTGACCGCTTGCCCGTGATATCAAAATTTTATATCAATGGATCTGAACGCGCGGCAGCGCCGGACGCTGGAAGCCCTGTTCGAGATCCCGACGCGGTCGGATCTCCGATGGGCCCGCATCGAGGCGCTGATCCGAGCCCTCGGCGGTGAAGTGACCGAGGGCCGGGGTTCGCGCGTCCGGTTCCGGCTCGGCGACCGGATCGCGACCCTGCACCGCCCGCACCCTCGGCCCACCGCCGGCAAGGCGACGGTCGAGGACGTGAGGCGTTTCCTCCAGAACGCGGGGATCGAGCCATGATCGAGCACAGGGGCTACACGGGCGTGTTCGAGTTCGACCCGAGCGTGGACGCCTTTCACGGCCGGGTGATCGGGATTCGGGACGTCGTGACGTTCGAGGGCCGGTCGCTGGACGAGCTCCGGCGGGAGATGGCCGCGTCGCTCGACGACTACCTCGAGGCCTGCGCCGAGGCCGGCAAGGATCCGGAGCGCCCGTACCGGGGCGAGTTTCTCGTCCGAACCACGCCGGAGCTCCATCGCGCCGTCTCGATCGAGGCGGAGTCGGCCGGCATGAGCCTCAACGCCTGGGTCGAGGCGAAGCTGGCGGATGTGGTGGAGGGCGAGCCTTCGGTGGGCGCCGAGAGCGTGACGCGAGGCCGGAGGAAGGTGCGGGTAGCCCGGGGCCGTTGAGGCGACGCCGTAGCTCACTCCCCTCCATTCCGGTTCTCCACGTCCCGCCGGTACTCCGAGATGTCCCAGTTCAGCTCGCGCAGCAGGTCGCGCTCGATATCGATGTTCAGCACCAGGTCCTGCGGCTCGTCTACTTCCTCAACTTCAACAAGCCGGACTCGCGGAACATGCTCTTCCGGGTGACGGCCTCCGCGATCGAGGCGCTGACGACGGCGGCGAAGCCCGCCTACGTGATCTTCTCGAACCCCGCGCGCCGCATCGCGTGGGTGATCCCGGTGAAGGACATGCTCGCGCGCCACGAGGAGGTCTTCGGAGAGAAGTTCGAGCCGCAGGACCTGGTCCTGAACATCGACATC
>JARRPS010000181.1:0-4799 GCA_037382625.1 Gemmatimonadota bacterium
GGTTTGCCCCGTACCGCTCTCATGTCAGCTAGACAGGTCCCACGAGTTCGTTTACCATGGTCCTCCGTCACGCTCCGGGGCTGACGGATCCCAGACTGCTCTACAGCGAGGCTGCATTTGGCGGGAGAGAATCACATCCGCGCGATGGGACCGCGTCTCGTCATCGCGTTCCTGGCATTCTCCTCGGCATCCTCGGTGGCCGGCCCGGAGCGCCTCATCGCTCAGCAGATGGACCACGCACACCATGGGTCGGCCGAAGACCTCCCGGTCATGCCGTCGGCCGCGATGATCATGCACATGATCCGCAACCCGATGCTGCCAGGACTGAAGAACGCGAGGCCCACCGTAGCGAAGTTCCTACCGGGTGCGGGGATCGACCCCGCAACGCTTCCGATGGCCGGATCCCGTCAGATCCTCGATCTCGCGACCGGAGACACGCTGGATCTCGAGGCGTCGCTCGTCCGGAAGATGGTCGCGGGCCGAAGCTTCGTGATGTACGCCTTCAACCAGCAGATTCCCGGTCCCCTGATCCGCGTCCGGAAGGGCGCGGAGATCCACGTCCGGTTCACCAATCGGATCGACATGGAGACGACCGTCCACTGGCACGGACTCAGGCTGGACAACCGGTTCGACGGAGTGCCTGGACTCACGCAGGATCCCGTTCTGCCCGGCGAGACATTTCACTACACGATCCGGTTTCCCGACGCGGGCATCTACTGGTACCACCCTCACGTCCGCGAGGACATTCAGCAGGATCTGGGGCTGTACGGGAACATGCTGGTGCGTCCGGTCGGTGAACCGTACGACGACCCGGTGCACCGGGAAGAAGTCGTAACGCTCGACGACATCCTGATCGAAGGCGAGTCGCTCGTTCCATTCGGGCGGGAGAGGGCGAACTTCTCGATCATGGGCAGGTTCGGAAACGTGCTGCTCGTAAACGGCGAGACGAAGTACGACCTCGAGGTGAATGCGGGCGAGGTGGTCCGCTTCTACCTCACCAACGTCTCGAACACCCGCACCTTCAACCTCTCGTTCGGTGGAGCTCCGATGAAGCTGGTCGGTGCCGACATCGGGAAGTTCGAGAAGGAGATGTTCGTGCGCAGCGTCGCGATAGCGCCGGCCCAGCGATACGTGGTCGAAGTGATGTTCGAGAATACCGGCGAGTACGCGATCTCCAACCGGATCACCGCTCTCAACCACATGCAGGGCAAGTTCTTCGCGGCCGTGGACACGCTCGGCGTCGTTCGGGTGTCCGACGAGGCAGCCGCGCCGGATCGAAGTGAGTCCTTTCGCGCGCTGCGCGTCGTCGAGGAGGTGCGTCGGGAGGTCGAACCGTACCGGAAGTACGTGGGCTCACCCGTGGACCGGGAGCTCGAGCTGACGGTCGACATTTCCGACCTTCCGGTCCAGGTGATGCAGTTCATCGCGATCGACACCACCTATCGCTCGCCCGTCGAATTCACAGACGCCATGTCCCACATGAACTGGCTCTCCACCTCCAACGAAGTCCGCTGGATCCTCCGTGACGTCGATACGGGGGAGGAGAACATGGAGATCGACTGGGACTTCAGGGTCGGCGACATCGTCAAGATCCGTCTCCGGAACGACCCCGACGCGTTTCATCCGATGAACCATCCCGTGCACCTCCACGGACAGCGCTTCCTGGTCCTTTCCCGGGACGGCGTGCCCAACCAGAACCTCGTCTGGAAGGACACGGCGCTGCTCCCGGTGGGCGCCACGGTAGACATACTGCTCGAAGTCACGAACCCCGGCGAGTGGATGCTCCACTGCCACATAGCGGAGCATCTCGAGGCGGGGATGATGATGGCGTTCTCGGTCCAACCAGAGGGAAACCAATGAATCGCAAACCGTTCGATCGACTCGTGGGGCTGGCCCTGGCGATCCTGTCGGTGCTGGCATCGACATCTGTCCTGGCGGCGCAGGACGCTGCTGAACCCGGCACCGAAAACATGCAGGTCATCGGCCGGTTTCACCCCGGTGACGGGCTCGAGATCAGCTACACCGATATCGAGATCGAGCAGGAGCCCGGGCGTCCCTACGCCTATCTCGCTCGTGTGCTGGGGCCGACGAAGGGCATGGATATAGTGTCGATCGAGGACCCCTCGAATCCGGAGTTGCTGTACCAGTGGCGCATAGAAGATCCCGAGCTGCACATCGGGCTCGGGGGCATGGACACGAAGTACTTCAAGCACGATGGACGCTATTACGTGATCCAGTCCCTCCAGTTCTTCGGCGGACCGGATACGGACCTGGGCGCGGTAGTATTCGACGTCACGGGGCTGCCCGATCCCTCGACCGTCACTGAGGTCGGCCGTATCCGAGCCGTCGATACGCCGTCCGGCTTCCACAACATCTGGGCCTACAAGCACTCCTCGGGGACGCCGATCATGGTGGCGACCACAAGCGGGCCGCATGCGAATCTTTACGACCTCTCGGCGTTCCTGGCCGGCGACGAGGACTACGGACTGATCGGCCAGGTACAGTGGCCGTCGACGGCGAGCGACTCACCGTTCGGACCGATGCAGGGCTACCACGACTTCTACGTCGCGTGGGAGCCGGAGTCGGGACGTGACATCCTCTACGGCTCAGGGCTGGACGGCTATTACATCTACGACATCTCCGACCTCGAGAATCCGAAGCTCATCACGTCGATCGTGGGCGTCATGGGGGTCACCCTCGCTCACACCCTCACTGCCACGCCCGACGCGAAATACGGGGTCGGACAGACCGAGTACAAGTACTCGCCGCTGCGCATCTACGACCTGGGGCAGGGCATTCACGGCGACGTGGACCGCATCACCTCCGAAGTCAGCGCGTGGACACGCAACTACAAGGCACTGTCGCACAACAACGAGATGCGTTGGCCGTACGTGTTCGTGTCCTCTTACAAGGACGGCATCGACATCTTCGACATCAGTGACCCCGAGAACCCGGTGGGAGTGGCCTACTACGATACCTACCAGGGACCCGAGAAGTCAGGTCTCGCGCTCGACCTCGGGATGACCTCCGGGAATCCCGTCGGGGAGAGCGACTTCAACGGCGCATTCGGCATCGACGTGCGTAACTACGACGGACTGATCGTGGCCAGCGACATGGTGACCGGCTTGTGGGTCCTGAAGCTGGACGGATTCGACGGCTGGCACGGTCCGGATCATGGAATGCCGGACATCTCCAGCGTGCAGGACTGGGATCACGGGCCGCGAGGATTGATCCCGTAATGGCTTTCGTGCTGGTCGTCCTGCTCGGGTCCGGCCCGTTCGTGCACCCCGATCAGTTCCCCCTCTTCCCCACGATGGGAAACGAGGGGGCGAGCGGTATGGTCCACCTGACTCAGCCATGGTCTCCGTTCGGGGTCTCGGTGGACGAAGACGGGCACGTCGTCCGCGACCTGCGGGTTGAAGTTGAGGGGCTGCCGACCCTGAATGAGGGGGTGTACATGGTATGGATCACCACGCCTGCCCTCGATCCGATCGTGGCTCTGGGCTCGCTCGACCGGTCCGGTGTCGTCACTGGACCCACGAACTGGGAACAACTCATGGTCATCGTGAGCGTCGAGGCGGCAGACCGGGAAACCGGAGCACGCTGGTCGGGTCCGATCGTGCTCCGCGGCTTCTCGGCGGGAGCGCGCGTCACACCCCTCGCACAGCACTCGCTGTTCGCACCCTCGCCCTTCTAGGGACGATCGGCTCGACAGCCGAACGTCTGGTCAGCGGAGACGGTAGTGGCCACTATGTGTCAGCGGCAGGTACAGGTACGTATCTGTCCCCCACCCGACACCTGGAGAACGCAATGGCCTTTTACACCTGTGAAACCTGCGGAATGAGCGTCGGGACGATTACATGCGGCAAGTGCGGCAAGGAACTGGTGCATGACAAGGTCACCACCGACGCCGGCGCCACCGTCGCGGTCGCGAAGTGCCCCGACGGCCACGGAATGATCAAGTCGCCGCAGTGCTGCGGCACGGACATGACCTGCTCGATCTGACGGAATCCGGTCGTTTATCGGAGCCGAACCTCGACTTTCGGCCCGCCAGTAGTTATAATGCGTCGCCCCGGTAAGGTGCCGGGTAAGATGCGCTACAGTTACAGGACGTGGTTTCCGGGAGACCTGTTCTAACTGGTCTCCCGTTTTTTGTAGCGGCAGCGCACAGCCCTGTGCGGGGGTGAATTCGCCGCACGTGTGTCAGGCGGTCGGACGGTACGGATCAACCGGACTCCGACTACGACCTACTTAAGGAGCAGTATTGATGCGTACCAAGGGAACGGTGAAGTGGTTCAGCGATGAAAAGGGCTTCGGCTTCATCACGCTGGAGGAAGGCGGCAAGGACTGTTTCGTCCACCATTCCGCCATCCAGGGCGAAGGCTTCAAGTCGCTGAAAGAGGGAGACGTCGTCGAGTTCGACATGGTGCAGGGCCAGAAGGGCCCGGCCGCGGAGAACGTCGCGCGAGTCGACTGACTTCACTGGTTGACCAGCCTGAGAGGGCCACTCCGGATTCGGAGTGGCCCTTTCTTTTGCGGCCGAATCTGAGTCTCCCACCGGTCGTGCAGCACCCTGCCGGGGGTCGAGCGCGTGGATCGCCCTAGGGCAGGGCCGAGTCGGGCGGGCCGCCCGTAAGTTCGAGATACTCCGTGCGAACCGAGTCCAGCTGCAGCAGCCACGGGCCGTTGGCCTCCTCGCGCCGCGCGAGATAGGACTCGTACTCCTGTAGAGCTGCCGCGGTATCGCCGACCAGCGCGTGGAGTCGAGCCTCTTCTCTCTGGAAGACAACGTCGTAGCC
>JARRPS010000182.1:0-4776 GCA_037382625.1 Gemmatimonadota bacterium
TCGATCCCGTCGCGCACGCCGCCCAGGACGACGTATATGGTGATGACCATGAAAGCGAAGTGCCAGCCGAGCGCCCGCATCGGGTTGCTCGCCACCTCGGTGAAGATCGCCGCCGTGTCCGCTTCGGGCCCGAATGTACCGATCGCGCTCTTGAACACGTATGAGAGAGTCCAGCCGGCGATCACCGAATAGAAGCTCAGGATTGCCAGGCCGGTGAATACACCGAGCGCGCCGACGAAGACCCAAGCCGTACCCGGCGCCAGCGCTTTGAACGCGCCGACCGGGTTCCGGCCGGTACGTCGACCGACGATCAGTTCGGCGAGCATTACGGGGGCGCCGATGAGAAGCACAGCCACCAGGTAGATCAGCAGGAACGCGGCGCCCCCGTTCTGACCGGCGACGGTCGGGAAGCCCCAGATGTTGCCGAGGCCTATGGCGCTTCCGGCCGCCGCGAGGATGAAAGCGAGCTTGGAGCCCCAGGTGTCTCGCGGCTTCCCCGTCGCTGGATCCATCGGACCTCCCATCGTCCGTTCCGGTGATCGGAAGTTGTCACTCAGTGGCAGGCCGGTCCTCGGAGAGCGGCCGAACGATCATACGGAGCCCTGCGAGATCGGACAATCGGCATGCACTCGGTGCCCCCCGACGCCCGGCCGACTCACTGCAACTCCCGCCGCGGCGGTCGGCGGCCTACTATTCCGGACAATGTTGGCGCACGTGCCGAAGTCGCATGGAACGCACCCCAGTTCACGAGGAATCGATGGATCTCACGGAATTCCGGCGCGAACGATTCGGTAATCTCTTCGTGCTGTTGCTGGCCATCGGGGTCAGTCTCGTGTTCTACGGCATGATCCGGCGGCTGGCGGTGGCCCTGCTCCTCGCCGCGATCTTCGCCGGCATGTTTCATCCGATGTTCAGGAAGCTGTCAAGCTGGCTGGGTGGCCGGCGTGTTCTCGCGGCGCTCGCCACGGTCATCATTCTGATCCTGGTCGTGTTCATTCCCATGTCGGTGTTCCTCGGTATCGTGGCGGCGCAGGCAGTGGACGTCACGCATTCGGTCGGTCCCTGGATCGAGCGGCAGATCGAGCAGCCGGACCAGCTCGACCGGCTTCTGTGGAACAATCCGCGCCTGGAGTGGCTGCAACCCTATCAGCAGGAACTGATGACGAAGGTCAGCGAACTTGCCGGAATGGTCGGCACGTTCCTGGTCAACAGCGTCGCAGCCGCCACGAGAGGCACGGCGTCTTTTCTGCTCAGCACGTTCGTGATGCTCTACGCCTTCTTCTATTTCCTTCTCTCGGGCCGTGAGCTCCTGGAGAAGGTGCTCTATTACATTCCGCTGGAGCCGGACGACGAGAACCTGATGGTCGAGAAGTTCCGCTCGGTCGCCCGCGCGACCCTCAAGGGCTCCCTCGTGATCGGAATCGTGCAGGGGGTCCTGGCGGGCGCGGCTTTCGCGGTAGCCGGGATCAAGGGGGCCGCGTTCTGGGGAACCGTGATGGCGGTGCTCTCGATCATTCCGGCCGTCGGGACCGGGCTCGTATGGGTACCGGCCGTCATCTACTTGTTCGTGATCGGAAAGACCACCACGGCGATCGTGCTCGGCCTGTGGTGCCTGGTGGCCGTCGGAACCGTGGACAACTTCCTGCGTCCCATGCTCGTGGGCCGGGACACGAAGATGCCGGATCTCATGGTCTTGATCAGCACGCTCGGCGGGCTGTTCTACTTCGGCGCCGTCGGTTTCATCATCGGGCCGGTCGTGGCGGCGCTCTTCATCGCCATATGGGAGATCTACGGACGGGCCTTCGCCGATCTGCTGCCGCCGGTCGAGCTGCCGGCCCTCACAGGAGAGACTGCGACGGAGGTGCTGGAATCGGAAGTCGGGATCGATGAGGCCTAGCCCCGGGGTCCGGAGTCGAGCCGAAGTGAGCAGGGTCGACTTCATGGAGGAAGCCGTGCGCCTCGCGGCGGAGAGCGTCCGGCGGGGCGGCGGTCCGTTCGGGGCCGTGGTCGTCCGGGAAGGAATCATCGTGGGACGCGGATGGAACCGTGTGACGGAGGCTCGGGATCCGACCGCACACGCCGAGATCGAAGCGATTCGTGACGCCTGCGGCAACCTCGGGTCGCACCAGCTCGACGGCTGTGAGCTGTATGCCTCGAGCGAGCCGTGCCCGATGTGCCTGGGCGCGATCTACTGGGCCCGGCCGGATGCCGTGTACTTCGCGACCGGTCGTGCCGACGCGGCCCGAGCCGGTTTCGACGATGCCTTCATCTACGAGGAGATCGGCCGACTTCCCGACGACCGGAGGATCCGCATGCTCCGGATCGTCGTTTGCGACGCGACCGAGCCCTTCCGACTGTGGAACGCGAAACGGGATCGGGTAGAGTATTGACTCTTCATCATCTGCATCATCTGCGACCGGAGCGGCTCTCGTGACGAAAGTGGTCTCTCGGACCGAGCGCAGGTTCGAAACCTGGTCGGCGATCCTCATGTCGCTCGCGACGGTGGCCACGGCCTGGTGCGCCTACCAATCGGCCGAATGGGGAGGCGAACAGTCGTTCATGCTCGGCGAGTCGAATCGGGCCGGCCGAGAGGCGACCCTCCAGGAGTCGCTGGCGGCGCAGCGAAGATCGCTCGATGCCGCCCTGTTCATGGAGTGGATCGGAGCGATCGCGACCGACGACCAGCCACTCGAGCAGTTCTATCTCCAGCGGTTCCGACCGGGAATGCGGGTTGCCGTAGACGCCTGGTTGGCGACCGACCCACGGAACAACCCGGAGGCCCCGCCCCACCCGTTCGTGCTCCCGGAATATCGGATCGAGCAGGATTCCATCGCGACCGCCGAGCGACGGAGATCGGAGGAGTCGTGGGCGCTCGCCCGGCAGTACGATACGCATGGCGACCGGTACGTTCTCCTCACGGTCGTATTCGCCTCCGTTCTGTTCTTTGCGGGCATTTCGGAGAAGTTCGAGCACGACCGGATCCGGGTCGGAGTGCTGCTGATGGGTACACTCCTGTTCGCGGGCGCTTTCGGGGTCATGCTGAGCTATCCGGTCTGGTGGTGAGACGGCCGGAAGGTCGGCTTTGCGGATCCCGTATCCGGGTCGCATCTTGGACGGGCACGGATCGCCCGACGGCAAACCACACCACAGAATCCGGAATCGACCGATGAATGAAGAGATCCTGAAGCTTCTCGGCGACGATGCGAAGTCGCTTCTCGAGCACACGTGCCGGGGTATCCCGAAGGATCGGGTTCACCTTCCGGGGCCCGATTTCGTGGACCGCGTATGGGCCTCCTCGGATCGGAACAACCGCGTACTCGGCAATCTCGCCTGGCTGCATTCGCACGGACGCCTCGGAGGCACGGGCTACGTCTCCATCCTTCCGGTCGACCAGGGGATCGAGCACTCCGGCGTCGCGAGCTTCACGAAGAATCCCGACTACTTCGACCCCGCGAAAATCGTCGAGCTGGCGATCGAGGGAGGCTGCAACGGAGTCGCATCGACCTTCGGAGTGCTGGGTGCGGTGGCTCGGAAATACGCACACAGGATCCCGTTCATCGTCAAGATCAATCATAACGAGCTGCTGACGTTTCCCAACAACTTCGACCAGATCATGTTCGGTACGGTCGAACGAGCCTACGAGATGGGCGCAGCGGCCGTGGGCGCGACGATCTATTTCGGGTCTACCGAAAGCGACCGCCAGATCCAGGAGGTCGCCGAAGCGTTCTCTCTCGCACACGACCTCGGAATGGCGACGATTCTCTGGTGCTACTTGAGGAACTCAGCCTTCAAGAAGGAGAAGGACTTTCACGTCAGCGCCGACCTCACCGGCCAGGCGAATCACCTCGGGGTGACGATCCAGGCCGACATCGTCAAGCAGAAGCTGGCCGAGAACAACGGCGGGTACCTCGCGCTCAACGAGGGCGGAGCGAGCTTCGGCAAGTTCGACAAGAACATGTACGACGAGCTGGGCAGCGACCATCCGATCGACCTGTGCCGGTGGCAGGTCGCGAACTGCTACATGGGCCGGGTGGGCCTGATCAACAGCGGCGGCGCCTCGGGCAAGAACGACTTCGGCGATGCCGTTCACACCGCGGTGATCAACAAGCGCGCCGGAGGCACGGGGCTGATTTCGGGACGAAAGGCCTTCCAGCGCCCCATGAAGGAGGGCGTGAAGCTCCTGAACCTGATCCAGGACGTGTACCTCGCCCCGGCGATCACTCCGGCCTGACCGAGTGCGGGGCCGTCGGCCCGGGCGGCCCCCCACTCGCGTTCCGGGAACGGGAACATCGGCGCGCCTCCGGCTCTGCCGGGCGCCCTCGCTCCAGACCGATCCGTGCCGTACACACCCCGTAGAACAGGTGGACGGATGAGCACGTCTCGATCTCGATTCCCGCGGTACTTCATCTCCCTCATCGTGTTGACTTCCGCCTGCACCGTGGGGCCCGACTATGAGCCTCCCGATCTGACGACGACGGTCCCCGACCAGTGGCACACCGTCGTCGAAACCGAGATGGCCGCCGACACCACGGACCTCGAGATGTGGTGGGTTTCCTTCAACGATCCCCTGCTCACCGATCTCATCCGGCGAGCCGAGTTCGGAAACCTGGATCTCCAGGCGGCGGTGGGCCGAGTGGCGGAAGCCCGGGCCATCCGTGGCATCGCCAGGGGCGGGTACTGGCCGGACATCTTTCTCGGCGGCGCCTACAGCTACCAGAAACTCAGCGAGAACGGTCTCCAGGGAGCTGCGTCGGCCACCCCGCCCGACGAGGGAGG
>JARRPS010000183.1:0-4756 GCA_037382625.1 Gemmatimonadota bacterium
TCCTGCCGGGGCACGGAGGGCTGCTGGACCGGATGGACTCCCTGCTCTGGACGATCCCCGTCGCGTGGTTCTTCCTCCACTTCTTCACCCGGATCGTATGACCGACAGCGCGACCGGCGTCGTGCTGCTCGGCGCGACGGGATCGATCGGTCGCGCCACGATCCGCGTGATCGGACGACACCGGGACAGGTTCCGTATCGTGGCCATGACCGCCGGGAGCCGGGGCGATGCGCTGGACGAGCTGGCCGCGGCCCTGGAACCAGACTACGTGGTGCTCGCTCGCCGTCCCTCCGAGCCTTTTGTGCCCGGGTGGTCCGGCGAATGGCGCTTCGGCGGAGAGGCCGTCGCGGAGGCCGCCGCCGACCCCCGGGCGGAGCTCGTGGTCAACGCCCTCGTCGGTTACGCCGGGCTGGAGTCCACACTCGCCGCCCTGAAGGCAGGTCATCGTCTCGCTCTCGCCAACAAGGAATCGCTCGTCGCGGGGGGCGAACTGGTTCTGGACGCCTGGCGCCACGGACGAGGCGAGCTCGTCCCGGTGGACAGCGAACACAGCGCGATTCACCAGTGCCTGGCGGGTCGACCGGCCCTGGAAATCAGCCGACTGATTCTCACGGCATCGGGCGGCCCGTTTCGCGCTCTGCCGTCCGACCGGTTCGCGGCCATCCGTCCCGAAGACGCGCTCGCACATCCGACCTGGAGCATGGGCGAAAAGATCACGATCGATTCGGCCACCATGGCCAACAAGGCCCTCGAGGTGATCGAAGCGCACCTGCTGTTCGACGTGCCTTACGAGAAGATCGACATCGTCGTGCACCCTAGCTCTATCGTGCATTCCTTCGTGGAGTTCAGGGACGGATCGACGATGGCCCAGATGGGCCAACCGTCCATGGAGGTCCCGATTCTCTATGCTCTTTCCGGACCCGAGCGCCTGCCCAACGAGTTCCAGTCGTTCGATCCGATTGCCGACGGGCCCCTCGAGTTCGAGGAACTGCGCGCTCATCAATTTCCGATGTTCGGACTCGGCGTTGCGGCGGGGCGTGCGGGCGGCACTCAGCCGGCCGCCTACAACGCAGCCAACGAGGTCGCCGTCCGGTCGTTCCTGGATCACCGCCTCTCGTTTCCCGGCATTGCCGCCGTCGTGGAAGATGTACTCAGCCGGATGAACCCTCGTCCGGTCACCTCGATCGAGGACGTGGAGGCGGCCGACTTCGAGGCGAGGGCGCTGGCCCGCGAAGCCGTGTACCGGGTGCGATGAGGAAGATGGCAGGGCAGGAGATCGATCCCGGCCGTGTGGCCATCCGCGGTTCGGCAGGAACCGCGGAGATTCTGCGGGGTGCTATTTCCGCTGGACCGCCGGGCGCGCACCCGGACGGCGGAGTTAACGGTCCCCGAAACGCATACGACGGAAGAGGCGAATGCTGACGACCATCCTGGCGACCGCCCTCGTGCTGGGCGTTCTGATTCTGGTGCACGAGCTCGGACACTTCTGGGCGGCCAAGCTGGTGGACATCGAGGTTTCGCGGTTCTCGATCGGATTCGGCCCCCGTATCGCCGGCTTCACACGCGGAGAGACCGAGTACGTTCTCTCTGCGCTGCCGCTCGGTGGGTACGTCAAGATGGAAGGAATGGCCGACGACGAGGTGACCTCGACTCTCGAGGGCGACTCGCCCCACGAGAGTCGTGGTCCGTCGCCGCGGGACTTCGACGCCAAACCGCTCTGGGCCCGGTTCTTCGTCATCTCGGCAGGCGTCCTGATGAATCTCCTCTTCGCCGTGGTGGCGTTCAGCTTCATCGCGCACGAGCGAGGTGTGTATCTGCCGGTTATCGGCGAAGTGACCGAAGGCACGCCGGCCTTCGAAGCCGGCCTCCAGCCGGGGGACGAGATCCTGGCGATCGACGGTCGGGCGATCGAGGACGCGGGCGAGGTCGGTCGAACGGTCTTTCCGCGGGCCGGGGAGGAGCTCACGCTGCGAGTTCGGCGCGGGCAGGAGACCTTCGAGCTTCCGGTGGTCCCGAAGACGGTCCGCGAGTACGACGACATCGCCAGGGACACGGTCGAATACGGCCAGATCGGTGTGAGCTTCTCCGCCGGCGAGGATGCGTATCGTCCGCTGGGCGTGGGACAGTCGATCGGTGCGGGTTTCGACGAGACGGGGAACTGGATCGCCGAGGTCGCCACCTTCTTCGGGCGGCTGGTAACGGGAAGGAGCTCTCCCAAGGAGCTCGGAGGGCCGATCGTGATCGGGCAGCTCTCCGGCGAGTTCGCCCGAGCCGGATTCTGGCCACTGCTGAACTTCATGGCGATCATCAGCGTCAACCTCGCCGTGCTCAACCTCCTGCCGATTCCGGTGCTCGACGGCGGGCACCTGGTCTTTCTGGCGATCGAGGGTCTGCGCGGCGGCAAGCCGGTGAGCGTAGAGCAGCGACTCCGCTTCTCTCAGATCGGAATGCTGCTCGTGCTGGGGCTGATGGTGTGGGCCTTCGCCAATGACATCATGCGACTGGTCGGCGCCTGATCCCGGCGTGATTCGGCGCGTGAGCCGGAATCGCGCCGGGTACGGGCGCGCACCGGTGGCCGGAAAGGATACGTCCGGGTCAGCGGCCGCCGAACAATGAGAGCTGAGCCCCCTTCCCGAGGGCCTGCGAGACGAGCTCGGCGACGTCGGCGGGCTCCGAGGGTCTCGCCTGGTCTGCCACACTGATCTCACCGACGTACCCGGTCTGGCGGAGAGAACGGCGGACCGTCTTCGTTGCCAGTCCCGGCTCGTTGCACTCCTGGCTCAGGTGAGCCAGGAGGATTCCGCCCAGCTCCGGGTGCATCAACTCCCGGGCTAGCTCGCCGGCGAGATGATTCGACAGGTGCCCTCGACTGCCGCCGATCCGCTGCTTCACCGACCATGGATAAGGAGCTTCTCGAAGCCGGACCTCATCGTGATTTGCCTCCAGAACGAGGAAGTGGCAGCCGGCCATCGCGGCTCGAACGGGCGTCGTAGCCCTTCCGAGGTCCGTTGCGACGCCTGCCAGAAGCCCGCTCTCCGACTCCCGGATCGTCACCGCCACCGGGTCCGCCGCGTCGTGACAGGTCGGGACTGCGTGGACCTCCAGGTTTCCGATCCGGAACCGGGTCTCGGCCGGGAAGTGCTCGACCGACTCCTGCCCGCGCAGCAGGCCGTCGCAGGCCTCCGCCGTGCGCTCCGTCATGAACAGCGGCCAGCCCCAGCGACGCGCGGCCACGCCGATCCCCGCCGTGTGATCCCGATGCTCGTGTGTTACGACCACGGCATCGATCTCCTCGGGTCGACGTCCGAGCTCGCGCAGCCTCCGGGCCAGCTCGGAGCCACTGAATCCGGCGTCCACCAGAATCCGTGTCGAGGCCGACTCGATGAGAACGGAGTTGCCCCGGCTCCCGCTGCCGAGTGTAGCGATCCTCAAATGGGATCCTCGCCCCGGGCCTGGTCCCAGCAGGCTCCGAGCCATGCACGGACTCCGGAATCGGCCTCGAGACCGCGCCGTGCCAGGACTGTGGCAGCCGTGTCGAGGAATCGGTCCCGGGCGTAGACGGGGGCGTCGGGAGCGTGTCCCCACGCGAAGGGCGGAATCCACTTCGGAGGCCGGTCGTCGCCGAACAGGTTTGCACCCGCACCCACCACCGTGCCCGTATTGATCATGGTTCCGATGGCCGACTTGGCATGGTCGCCGATCAGGCAGCCCAGCTTGACGAGGCCCGTGTCGATATCGCCATCCGGTTGGCCGAGCCGCACGGGGCCGTAGTTGTTCTTCAGGTCGCTGTTGGTGGTGAGAGCGCCCAGGTTGACCCAACGCCCGAGCAGGGCATGGCCGAGGAACCCGTCGTGCGCCTTGTTGGAATGGCCGATCACGATGCTCTCCTCGATCTCGCCCCGCAGATAGCAGAGCGGACCGGCGGCGAGGCACTCATACGACCCTCCGAGCAGCCGCGAGCCGGGACCGGCGTGCAGCGGTCCGGCGAGCCGAGCCCCTGCCCGCACTTCAACCCCCGGGTCGAGCCGAATGCCTCCATGGCGAGTGTCGAAGAGTACGCCCGGTTCGACGGTCACGCTCTTCGCCAGAAAGACCGGTCCCTCGCCCATGCCGTGGCTGCCGCGGGGCAGGGGAGTCGGTGGGCCGATCGCGAGGTCCGCCGCGAGTTGATCGGGATTCCGTTCGATCAGGTCCCACACGCGCGACAGGCGCGAGCCGGCCAGCTCGATCTCGCCGAAACCGGCCAATTCGCCGGGCTCCCGAAACCAGGAGGTCCGTGGCGCCTTCAGGCCGTCGGGGACCCACACACCCACGGGTTGGCCATCGGCGAGGAGCAGGAGCGCGCCCCCCGCTTCGGGCTTGGACCACCGACTGCCGACCGCTGGCACGAACCGGGAGCTCAGGAACAGTCGATCGCCGGCCCGAATGTCCGGGCCGCCCTCTCGTTGATCCATGTCCCGATCCAGCACCGGTGGCGCGCCTGGCTCATCAAACGCCGTCAGCCACGAGCGTGAAAGTGCCGCCGACACGGGGCAGCCGGTGAATACCTCCATACGCTCCCGCAGCAGGCGGTCGCCGAAACGAAGTTCACCGCACGGGCGCGTCAGAGCGAACGGGTGCCACTCGTCGGTGAGCCCCTCGTCGAACAGATAAACCTTCACCTGGCCCGCCTTCACGATCGATCGAGGAATGTCATAAAACGCTTGAGATCTGAGGCCATATTCGTTGGCATGACAAGAACTTCATTGCCAGATCT
>JARRPS010000184.1:0-5158 GCA_037382625.1 Gemmatimonadota bacterium
GACCCGGCGACCTTCGTCGGCATCCCGGAGGTCGCCGGTGCGTTTCGCGCCGGGGGCGCAAAACGGGTCTCCCCGCTCCGCGGCTCGACGACGAGACCGGTCGCCCGCTTCCCCCAGCCCGACCCGGCGACCTTCGTCGGCAACTCGAAGGGCGCCGGTGCGTTTCGCGCCGGGGGCGCAAAACGGGTCTCCCCGCTCTGCGGCTCGACGACGAGACCGGTCGCCCGCTTCCCGCAGCCCGACCCGGCGAGCGTCACCCGTCCCTCCGTCCACAGGTAGCCAGCAAGGGGCCCGCGTTCGCTCTCGGGGGCGTCTAGTCCTAGAAGTCCGGGGCCGCCGGATCGTTCGATGGCTCGGGGTCCAGAATTCTGGTAGTCTCCTCGGCACACCCGGCCGCGGCGAGGGGGACCACCAGGAGCATCACGCTGAGCAGCTTGCGGCGGTTCATGGTCCTCCCTTCTTTCGTTTCCAAGAATTCCGGCTTCGTTGCTGAATGGCGCTCACCGTGCCGCGCGATCGGATGCCGCATAGGAGAGCCAGCCGCCACCTTCGGCGATCCACGTGGTTTCCGAGGTGTAGATCACGACGAAATCGGATTCTCCCTCGGCGCTCAGGAAGCGCCCCGTACCGCCGGTCACGACGTAGTGGAGCGCATACGTAAGAGGGTCGAGCGAGGTGGCCGATCCGGCGTATGCCAGATGGACCTCGTCGCCATTCGCTGCGGTCAGCACGCCCACGCCCTCCGTGACGGCGCCGGTCGCGGAGTCGACGCATCCCGACTGCTGGATCTCGAACCGACCGAGGTGCGTCATGGTACCCTCGCCCGGGACCGCCGCATGAGCCACGCCGGCCGCTTCGTCGCACCACCCGAGGGGTACCACCCAACCTTCAGACTTGAGCGTGAACTGGCGGACGACCGATTCGCCGGACTTCGCACTCGCCTCCGATGATGCAAGCGCTACCGATGCATCGGCCGACGAGCCGACCATTTCCGGGGCCGTCGCGTTGTCGCAGGCGAACAGCGCGACAGTGCCCGCGATCAGCAGGAAGTGACTCCTCATGATTCCCTCCGGGCCAGGCGGGCGTGTACGAGCCTGTACCGCGCGTTGCGATCCCGTGACGACACGCCCTCTCCACAGTGATTTGATTGAAGCTCGACTGCGGCCGTGACTGCCGTGTGAGTCGATCGTGAGTGGAGGGTTCGCGAAGTGGCGACCGGCGGCGCCCGTCCTTAGCTTTCAGGGTTCCCTGAGGTCGGCACGCTCCGTTCTCCCCCCCGGCGTTCGCGAGCCGATCGGAATCCCGGCCACGAGGGAGCCATGTTCGAGTTCCGCACCCTGGGCACGATCGATCTCCGAACGGAGGACGGATCGCCCGTCCGCGAGCCTCTGCGCCACGCGAAGAGGGTGGCCCTCCTCGCCTGTCTTGCCGCACCGCACCCGGTCACGGTCCACAGACGGGAGACACTCATCGCCTTGCTCTGGCCCGAGCTCGATGAGAGCCATGGCCGCGGAATGCTCCGGCACGAGCTGTACGAGTTACGCCGAGTGCTGGGTACCGAACTGTTCTGCGGAAACGGGGGTGAATCGATCGGAGTGGACGGCGAGCAGATCTGGTGTGACGCCCGTGCCTTCACCGAAGCCTTCGACTCCGGATTCCTGCTGGAGGCGCTCGACCTGCTGCGGGGAGAATTTCTGCCGGGACTTCAGGTGGATGGGGACGAGTTCGACCGCTGGTTGGATGGAGAGCGCGGCCGGCTGGCGCGGCGCGCCGGCGTTGCCGCGGATCGACTGACCGCCCGCGCCGCGAAGAACGGAGATTTGAAGCCGGCCATCCAGTGGGCTCGTCGATGGACGGAATTCGCGCCGTACGACGAAACCGCCTGGCGCCGGCTCCTGTCCCTGCTCGACCGCGCGGGGGACCGGGCCGGGGCCCTGAGGGCGTTCGAGGCCCTCGCTGCGCGGCTTCGGGAGGAGCTCGACACCGAGCCGGCAGAGGAGACGCGCTTGCTGGCCGAGTCCATTCGGGCCCGGGGGAGGAAGACGGGCTCCGCACAGAGCGATGAGACTGTTCCGAAAATGTCTCGATCGCTCGATGGCGGGCCCGGTGTCGCGGAGTTTCCGCCCGACTCGACGTTGATCGTGGTCGCGGTCAGACCGGTGGAGAATGAGACCGGGGATCCGCGGCACGAAGCCCTGGCTCGACGCCTCGGCGATCGCCTCGTGCAGGGGCTGTCGGAGCTCGCCTACCTCGAGGTCGTGGCCGGTGCGGAAGTCCCGTGGACGACGGCGACCGTGACCGCGACTCTCTACCCCCGGACGGACGGCGTCGAGGTGCAGGCGAGGCTGGCCCAGGCGGGAGATGGCGGCCGCGTTCTTTTCGCGGCGGAGCCGGTGGCACTGCCATCGGATCCCGACGGCGATGCGTTGACCGGCGTGGTGGCCAGGATCATGGCCGCGACGGCCGCACAGTATGATCCCCGTGTTCCGATCGCGTTCGTTCACGGCCGGCCCGTACACACTCCCACGTGGGAATCGTGGCTGGAATACATCCAGGGGGCCGAGGCGTTCGGCGCGTATCGGTTCGAGGAGGCGGCGCGCCGCCTGTACGCTGCGTATGAGGTGGATCCACGTTTCGTGAAGGCCGCGATCTTCGCCGCTCTGGCCCGGACCTACCTCGGCGATCTCGAGGGCGCGGAAGCACTCGCGAAGCGGGCGTTGACGCAGGGGGCGGACACGGCGTCGGACTACGAGCGGCATTTCGGCGCCTATTTTCTCGCGGACCTGCGCGGCAACCGCTCGGAAGCCTACCGGGCCTGCCGGGAAACCCTGCGCCTGACATCGCACCCGGTGCTGACGTTTCTCGCAGGACGCGAGGCCTATCGACTGAATCGCCCGGCGGAATGCGTACGCGTGCTGGAGGGCAACGACACGGGCCTGGGCTGGTGGAGGAACTGGGTCGAGTGGTGGGAAGTGTTCGGAGGCGCGCTTCACCTGCTGGGGGATCACCGGGCCGAGCTGGCTGCCGTGCTTCGGGGCCGCGCGCGCAGTCCGGACGCGCTGGAACCGATGCGGGCCGAGGTGCGGGCGAGAGCGGCGCTCGGCGAGCCAAAAGCGGTTCTGGCCATCGCCGGGGACGCACTCCGGCTTCCACCGAAGATGATCTCGCCGGCGGACGTGGCCTGGACGGCGGCGCAGGAGCTCGACATCCACGGGCACCCGGAGGCCGGAGCCGAGGCAAGGCGAGCCGGGCTGGAATGGCTTGCCGGCCGCGAGTCACCCACCCGGTCCGATCGATTGCTCGAGGCCCGACTCCTGATGGAGGTAGGCGAACTCGGGGAGGCCGGACAACGGCTCCAGGCGGGGCAGTCGCTGGCCGCGCGAACGCCACTGGACGACCTGGAGTCGCTCGGTCTTTCCGGGCTGCTCGCCGCGCTGAGCGGAGTTTCCGGGGGTGCCTGCGGTGTCATCGAGCAGCTGGAAGCGCTGCGAAATCCGTATCTGAGCGGACGTCACCTGCTGATCGCCGCGGGAATCCACGCCAGCCTCGGTCAGGCAGATCGAGCGATCGGAGTGCTGCGCCGGGCATTCGCGGCCGGCCTGCCGTTCGGCGTCGAGCTGCACGCATGGCCGACCTTCCGTTCCCTCGCGCCCTCACCGCAGTTCTCGGCGCTGATCAGGCCGCGAGGCTGAGGCATTCGTTGCACCGGGGCCTTCCCCCGGACCCCCGGGCGTGACGATGCTGTTACCTCGAGCCTTGCGGTGAGTCCGCAACGAGAGCGGCCCATTCCTTGACCAGGAGACCGAACCATGCGTCGCAAGCTGACCTCGCTCGCCGTGAGCATCGCAATCCTCTTGAGCGCTTCCGCGCTGCAGGCACAGCGGGCACCGGAGCCGCTTCAGGATCTGATCGATAAATGGGAGGCGGCGTTCAACGCCGGGAATTACGAGGCGCTATCACGCCTCTATACTACCGATGCGATTCGCATGCCTCCCGGCGAAGACCTGATTCAGGGCCAGGAAGCGATCGTGCAGCGCAACCAGCAGTTCGCCGGGTTCACGATCAAGCTCGAGGCGTTCAGCGGACTCATTGGCGAGGCCAACGGCTCCACCTGGGGCACGTACACGCTGAACGGCATTGTGGACGGCACGCCGGTAACGATCGAGGGTCGCTGGATGAACGCCGTCAAGAAGACGAACGAGGGATGGCGAATCCATCGGGACATCTGGCACGAAATGCGCCGGAGCTGATCACCGGTTCCAGACCGGTCCGCAGTCGCGACGAGCCCGTTCCTTACTTCAGGATCGGGCTCTTCGCGTTCCACCTTCCGGTGAACAGCGTCTCTTCCAGCGGACGTCGGGTGCGTGGCTCCAGCTCGGTCTTTCGCCGTCGCTCGGAGAGAATGTCCGGATCTCCGAGATAGCCGATCGTAGCGGCCGTGACGACATCAAAATCTTCGGGCACCTGAAACCTCTCCCGCGCTTCGTCCGGCAGGATGCCCCCCATCTGGTGAACGTGAAGGCCATCGGCAGTCGCCTGCGCGGACAGGTTGCCCATCGCGAGCCCGAGGTCGTGCCAGGCGTGCTTGTAAGGCTTGCCGCGGCCGGTCGAGGTCGCCGCTACCGTCAAGACGAGAACGGGCGCGGCGCCGGCCCACTCCCGATTTCCGTCGACGAGGCAGGCCAGAGCGTCATCCCAGCTTTCGTCGAAGTGCCGGCGGGAAAGCAGGAATCGCCACGACTGCCCAGCTTTCGTCGAAGTGCCGGCGGGAAAGCAGGAATCGCCACGACTGCTCGTTGCCTGAAGATGCGGCCCACCGGGCCGCCTCGAACATTCGCACCAGCTTCTCGTCCTCCACCGGCCGGTCCTGCCACGCGCGTGGACTCCAGCGCTCAGCGAGTATGTCGAGAATGGGTTCTGAAGTGGCAGCGCGTTTGATAGCGATCAGGTCAGCAGGTCTGGTCTGGTGCACCTTCGTCTCCGGACGAATTGACTTCCTCGATCATCGTCGGGGGAACCTACACGGAATCAAAAACGGGGATCCGAAACCGGATCCCCGTTCGAGGCTGGAAAGGACGGACGCGACTCAGTCCTGACCCGGACCGAACCAGACGCCGGGGCCGATCGTCTCGCCGACGCGTCCCATGATCTGGATCCA
>JARRPS010000185.1:0-4719 GCA_037382625.1 Gemmatimonadota bacterium
AGCCCGTCCACCATGACGAGGGCGTTGATGAGCTCCTCGCTCAACCCGTCGCTGAAGTACTCGTTGTCCTGATCACCGCTCATGTTGACGAACGGCAGCACCGCGATCGAGCCGGCGTAATCGTCCCCGAACTCGTCGGCGGTCGCAGCCGCGGCGATCGAAGAACCGAGCGTCGGCACAGCCTCCGGGCTCGATGCCGCTTCCCCTCCCCGCCCGGCGACCCACCATGCCCCGGACACCAGCAGGGCCGTGCCGATCGCGGCAGCGATTCCGGCAGGCCAGCGGCGTCCCGGCGTCTGCGAGACGATCTCGGAGATTTCCTCGGTTACTGCCTCGGGGGTCCGGGACAGGCCGTCCGGCGTCCGCTCGAATACCCAGGCCAGGGCGATGGCCAGCGGGAACCCGAGAAGGGCCAGCACAGCGATCGCCGTGATCATCGACTCCGGAAGATGCAGGGCGGGAATCAGGACGTCGGCGGCCTGGAGCACAGCAAAGGCAAAGGCTCCATATACCGCCATGAGGCGGAAAACGCATCGGCGCTTGAGCTCGGCGAAGAATCGCTGGTACGCGGGAGTCTGTTTGATCATGGCGGAGGAAGATCACCGCCTGCAGGGGGAACCGGCAACCGGGCCAGTCAACCCCCGAGGCGAATCAGCGTCATGGCCGGTGCCGCGTTGATCATCGAGTGCAGCATGATGCACGGGACGAGATTCCGGCCCGACAGTTGATACAACGACCCGAGAATCAGTCCGCCGGGAAGACCGTTCGCGAACGAGGCGCGCCACGCGAGCCCCCAATCACCCGCGCTCGGCCACATCGGGTTCAGGTAGGCGTACGGCAGATGGTAGATCGAGAACATCACCGTCACGATGGCTATGGCCGCCCACGGGGAGCCGACGAGAACTTCGACGCGAGTCTGGAGGAATCCCCTGAAGAAGAACTCCTCCGTGAAGCCTGCCATGAAGAACATCAGCAGGAGAGTCAGGGGATACAGCCACAGCGCCCGGCCGGACTGAACGACCGCGAAGATCTCGTCGCGCCGTCCGAACATCGTGACCTGGAGGACGGTGATGAGCGCGCCGAGGACGAGAGCCCAGCCGACGCCTCGCTTCCAGCCCCGTCTTCGCAGTCCGAATGTCGCGAGAAGCTTCGAGCGCTCGCCGCGCCGATCGCCGAACGTCACGGCGATGACGACCGGAACGATCACGAGAGTGAGCCAGTGCGCCAGTTCCGATTCGAGAGCGACGAAGAGATATCCCAGGTAGAGAACAGCGTAGGCGAACGCTACCCGGGATTCTCGGGCCGATGGCGCAATTCGTGGATCCATGCCCCGCCATACGGCCGTCGAGGCCGCCAGGTGTCACGAGCGCCCGCAGCGGCTCCCCACGGGCGCTCGATCGCCTTCGGGGAAGCCCGGTCTACATCTCCGGCGGCGGATTGATGTAGTTGAACATGTGCCGATAGAGCTTCCACGATCCATCGGCCTGCCGCTTGCTTATGGAACCGTAGCGTCCGTCGACCGTGACCGGCTCGGCGCCCTCCATCGTCATGGTGGCGACGTAGGTGCCCCACGCGACGCTCATGTCCCCCGAGACGAACATGTCCTCCCGGTCCACTGTCAGCTCGAAATCGGCACCGGAATCGAATTGCGCGTCGTAGTACGCACCGATCCCTGCCTGGGTGATCGATGCCATGCCGGGAGGGGCGATCGTCCCGTCGGAGTCGAACAGGGCCGCGATACCGGCTCCGTTCTCCGCATTGTAGGCTGCGATGTAGTCGGCCTGGATACGGTCCGTAGCCGCCATCGCTTCCTCCGTCCATTCGTCCTTCGCCTGGACCATCTTCTCCGCGGTCTTCGTGGCGACTTCGGCCTTTTCCTTGACCTCCTCGAGCATCTCGGACCTGTCGCTGTCCGCGCAGGCGAACACCACGGCCAGGGTCGGCAGCAACAGCAGGCGAGAGTAGGTTCGCATCGTAATTCCCTCCATGAGCGGGTGGGTGGGACGCGGAATCGAGTGTGCCCCTTTGACACATGATACGTCGAAATCTGCGCGAGGCGAAGGGGTTGACGCCTGATGCCGGTCGTGACGTTAGTGGGTCGATCGGCCGTCATCTCACGACCCAACGCAGGAGCGATGCGACATGAAACGCAACCCATCCGCGACTCTCGTCGCCACTTGTATTACGGCTGCGGCGACCGTGCTGGCAGCGTCGCCGGCCAACGCCCAATCCACGGAAGAGATGGTGAAGAGCGCCCTCAGCGCCGCGCCGGCCGAAATCGCGGCAGACGCGACCGTAATGGACGGCTCCGGGAACGTGCTGCGGGAGGGAACCAACGGCTACACCTGCTTCCCCGACGATCCCAGGCCCGGGAACAGCCCGATGTGCCTGGACTCGGGCTGGATGGCCTGGGCGGATGCATGGATGAACCGGAAGCCCGTGACGCTGCCGCAGCAGATCTCGTTCGCCTATATGCTTCAGGGAGACGCGCCCACGAGCAATACGGATCCGTTCGCGACGGAACCGACCGCGGACAACGAATGGCTGGAAGAGATCGGCCCGCACCTGATGGTGCTCGTTCCCGACCTGAAGATGCTCGAGGGATTCACGTCCGATCCGGATTATGGCGGACCGTACGTAATGTGGCGCGGTACCGAGTTCGCACATCTCATGATCCCGGTCGGTGAGATGCACTGACGCCCGGTAGGCCGGCGAATCGAGCGACGCCGCGCGCCCGCTCGAGTCGCCGGCTACATTACCGTTATGGATCGTCTTCGTCTCCCCATCGGCCTCCTCGTCTCTCTGCTCGTTGCCGCCGCCTGCAGCGGTTTCATCTACGGGCCGAACGGTATCGTAGCCGTCGGCTCCTGGGGCGGTTCGCACGTGGTGCTGATGCTGGAGGATTCGGGCGGATCGCTGGACTACGACTGCGCCCATGGGACGATCGAGCCGGGCTGGACGCTGACGGATGATGGAGTGTTCACGGGGGTCGGCGAACATTTCATCGAACGTGGCGGGCCCGTTCAGGAAGGCGAGATCCTGCCGGCGCGTCCCGCCGCCTACGAGGGTACGATCGACGAAGACCGGATGCGGCTCACCGTGACCCTCACCGACAGTGCCCAGGTCGTAGGCACGTTCGACCTCCGACGTGGCGACGAGGGACAGATCTTCCGCTGTCTCTAGTCGGTCGCCGTGCGGGGGCCACGCGTCCAGAGCCACGACATCGTCGCGGCCGACACGAGGCCCATTCCGAGGCCGCCCGCCAACGCCACGAGCAGGAACGGCCCGATTCCCATCCGGTCCGGCACGAGCTCGGCTGACACGGCTGCCGTCGCCCAACTGACGGCGCTCGCTGGAATCCAGACGGCGGCCCGGCGCAGGTAACGGCGCAGGATGCGACTCTGCGCGAGGCCTGTGAGACCGCCAGCCAACGCGGCCAGACTCACGAGCACCGCCCAAGTCTCGGCCTCGCCGAGGTCCGCCAGGTGCAGTCGCGAGTTTCCGACCATCGCGACTACAGCGGCCAGACCCGGGCCAGCGGCGGATCCGACGACCCAGCCACCGAGACCTTCCGGCCATCGGGCCGCTCCCTCCGCACGCTCGATGAACATGCGGAGCACAGGCCGCTGCGCGAGCCCGACCGCCGCGCCGACACAAGTGGGCAGAATCAGGATCGCCGGGCCCAGGTGGGCGAGGATGAAGCCGCTCGAGAAACCTGTCATGAAGCCCGCGACAGTGAACGCCAGCCACAGGGCACTGAGTCCAGTGGCCGGGGGTCGTCCGCTCATCCGTTCAGCGGACCTGGACGTTCCCTTCCGCCAGCGGCCAGAGATCGTGGTCGGTCGGCATGGTCGCGCAGAACGCCGAAGCCCGGTCCGGATCGAAGCCGAACCAGAGCGTACGGCTCATCTCGTCCACGACGCCGTGGCCCTCACCACGGTCGATCACGTGAAGTCCGAACCACTTGCCCAGATTGGCCTCGCTCCCTGCCTGCACCGCGTATCCGGCGAGCCACGCCTCGTTGCCGCTCACGCTCAAGCAGGTGACCGAGACCTTGACTCTCCCGGCCGGTGTGCGGGACCGGAACTGGTGGTGCCAGGTCCCGGTGACCTCTCCCGCCGCGTTCCGGCGCGCGTGGAAGCTGATGTTCATGTACTGGCTTCCCGACTCGACCCACACGGCGCCGTGTCCGTTGACGCCGTGCCCTGCGTCCGCCCGGGTCAGAGGTGAAGCCGCCACGGATGACAGTCTTTCCACCGTTCGATCCAGTGAGGCGGCAGGTTCGGTCGGCAGATTCGGCTCACAGGAGGCGACCGCCAGCAGGAAGAACGTCGCGATCATCAAATTGAGCCGATTTGCGGTGCGTCGTACGAAGAGCATGGACACCTCCATGGATGAGGCGTCGCGCCGGAAGGGGACACGACGTGGCGTCCGGTTCGTGCTCGGGGGGCCTACCCCGAGCAATCTAGCGAGGAATCACGATTTTCGCGCGTCCTCCGCACCTCCGACCCGAACCGCCCTTCGCTCCTGTCCTCCCTGGAAGAGTGTAAAGGCCTCCGCCGGGCCGACGCGCCCGACCTCGAATTCCAGTTGCGCGGCAATCTCCCGCAGGAAGAAGCGCGTTTCCGACTGGGCGAAGATCTCGAACCGCCCCTGCCCGGTCGCTTGCGCGAACATGCGAGTCCCCTCCCGGGTCACCGTGATCTCGAAGCCGGGCTG
>JARRPS010000186.1:0-8784 GCA_037382625.1 Gemmatimonadota bacterium
AGGAGGTCTTCGATGCCGAGGCTTCGATTCCTGATTCCCGTGCTCGCCATCGCCGCCGTGATGGTCCTGGCTTCGATGAGTATCTCCGTCAACTCGACTGCGGATGCCGATACCCGCCGCATCAAGGCGGCCCTCGCTTCTGCCCCGGAATCCGAAGCAATGCAGGACACGACCTTCAAGTGTCCACAGAATCGGGACAGCTTGGATTCCGTCACACCGATCGACTCCATCCATGTGACGGTACGCCCGGGAAGATGGCTTCGGAGGATCCGGGTTCCATCGGTTCCCGGCTCGACCGCCGACTCGGTCTTCAGCGACACGTCTAAGCAGGTGCCTCACATGGCCCCGCACTTGCTGCCGGATTTCACCGGAATGAGGGTCGAGCTGAGGGTCAGCGGTGGTGTGGGGGCGCATCCAGGAACCTATCAGTTCGAGGCTACAGCGTCGCTGCCCCGCTGTCAGAATGACGAGGGATTCCTGCGACGCATTCACGTGGATGGACCGGAGAAAGGTCGCGGGTCGAATGGGCCGCCCGAGATCACGGTGGTCGGCATCTACGACCGAATGCTGAGTGCGCCCGCCATACTCGATCAGGCGGCCTCGTGTGTTAAGTGCGGTCGTGTTCAGGTTTGTGGAACGGATCCCGGCTGCTGAGACAGAGCTGACGAAGGTCGGCGGTCGTTCGCCCTGTCGAGCGGCCGCCGCACGTCGCGAGCGGGATTCCCCAACCGCGAATCGCGCAGGGCCCACCCCTTGGCGGCATCCGCTCCGACGCGAGTGAGCTGATTCGATCGGATTTGAGAGGTCGTGCGGCGCTTTCCGCCCGGTGCGGGATCGCCGGTTCAGGAACTTGGATCGTCCGCGACCTCAAGTCGGAGGTCCGCTCCTTGCGTCCTATACATCCATTCGGCCCGACCGGGTAGACTCCGAAGTCGGGTCCGAGCCGGCGGGGCGGCCCGAATCCGTTCTTTGTATGTTGCTTCTTTGTATGTTGCTTCGAATGTATCGACCCGCGCGCGGACGCAGGAGGAGGAATGGCCGAGGAGATCAAGGGCACGCGTGAGCGTTCCGAATCCCATCTGTCTCTGGTGGCGCCCGTTCCCGACGGTTGCGATGAGATCCTGACGGCGGAGGCCCTGGACTTCGTCGCAGCACTGGTCCAGGAGTTCCGTCCACGCCGGGACGAGTTGCTCGAGCGGCGGCTTCGCCGCCAGCGGAAACTCGACGAGGCGCCGGTGCTCGACTTCCTCCCTGAGACAGTGTCCATCCGCGAAGCCGATTGGACCGTGGCGCGTATCCCCTCCGACCTTCGGGATCGCCGCGTCGAGATCACCGGTCCCGTCGAGCGGAAGATGGTCATCAACGCCCTCAACTCGGGGGCGAACTGCTTCATGGCCGATTTCGAGGACTCCAATTCGCCTACCTGGGAGAACGTGGTCCAGGGTCAGCGAAATCTGTACGACGCGGTGCGCCGCACGATCACCTTCACGAATCCCGATGGGAAGCACTACGAGCTCGACGAGGAGATCGCGACCCTGCACGTACGCCCGCGCGGCTGGCATCTGCCGGAGAAGCACGTGCTGTTGGGCGGGAACCCGATTCCGGCCAGCCTGTTCGACTTCGGCCTCTTCCTGTTTCACAACGGACGGGAGCTGCTGGACCGGGGGTCGGGACCCTACTTCTATCTTCCGAAGCTGGAGAGTCACCTCGAGGCACGTTTGTGGAACGACGTATTCGTGACAGCGCAGGACCTTCTCGAAATCCCACGGGGCTCGATCCGGGCCACCGTACTGATAGAGACGCTTCCGGCCGCGTTCGAGATGGACGAGATCCTCTGGGAACTTCGTGAGCACTCGGCGGGACTCAATTGTGGACGCTGGGATTACATCTTCAGCTTCATCAAGACGTTTCGAAATCACCCGGAGTTCGTTCTTCCCGATCGAGCGTTGGTCACGATGACCACGCACTGCATGCACTCCTACTCCCTTCTGGCGATCCGCACCTGTCACCGGCGGGGAATTCACGCGATGGGTGGAATGGCCGCACAGATTCCGATCAAGGGCGATCCCGAGGCGAACCAGGTAGCGCTGGACAAGGTTCGGCAGGACAAGATCCGCGAGGCGGGCGACGGGCATGACGGTACCTGGGTCGCGCATCCGGGGCTGGTCGAGATCGCGCGCCTGGCCTTCGACGAGGTGATGCCCGGCCCCAACCAGATCGAGCGGCTGCGCGATGATGTCGAGGTCACGGGCGCCGACCTGCTGACGGTGCCCGGCGGACCCGTCACGGAAGAAGGAGTCCGGCACAACATTGACGTCGGGATCCAGTACATGGAGGCATGGCTGGGTGGGAATGGTTGCGTGCCGATCTACCACCTGATGGAAGACGCGGCCACGGCCGAGATCTCGAGGTCACAGCTCTGGCAGTGGCTCCGGCACGGGGTGCGACTGGCGGACGGGACGACCGTCGGCCGGGAGATGATGTCGGCGCTGTTCGACGAGGAGCTGGAGCGGCTGCGCGAGCGGGTAGGCGAGGAACGGTTCGAGGCAGGCAGGTACGGGCAGGCGAAAGAGATGATCGAAGAAATGGTGATACGCGGGACACTCGCGGATTTCATGACACTGCGCGGATATGAGGAGCTGACATGAGCGAGGGCAACGGATCGGAGCAGGGAGTCCGCAGAGTGACCGAGTTGGCCGGGCCGGAAGCGGTCGCGGAGCTGGAGCGAAGCTGGCGCGAGGACTCGCGCTGGAAGGGGATCGAACGCGGCTACGATGCGGTGGAGGTCGTGAAGCTGCGTGGATCGATCGTGCCCGAGAACACGCTGGCTCGGCGCGGCGCCGAGACCCTTTGGGAGCTGCTGACTTCCGGCGAGTGCGTCCGCGCGCTCGGGGCCCTCACCGGCGCGCAGGCCGTCCAGATGGTGCAGGCCGGGCTCAAGTCGATCTATGTGAGCGGCTGGCAGGTGGCGGGCGACATGAACTCCGCGGGACAGACCTACCCCGACCAGAGCCTCTACCCGGCCGACTCGGTGCCGAAGCTGGTGGCACGGATCAACGCGGCGCTCCGGCGCGCCGACCAGGTGGATCATCTGAACGACGGCAAACCGTCGCGGGACTGGTTCGCCCCGATCGTGGCCGATGCGGAAGCCGGATTCGGGGGCGTGCTCAACGCTTTCGAGCTGATGCGCGCGATGATCGAGGCGGGTGCCGCGGGCGTCCATTTCGAAGACCAGCTCTCGTCGTTCAAGAAGTGCGGTCACATGGGCGGCAAGGTGCTGGCCCCGACCGGAGAAGCGATCCACAAGCTGATCGCGGCGCGGCTCGCGGCCGACGTGGCGGGCGTACCGACGCTTCTGGTGGCGCGGACGGATGCCAACGCCGCCGGGCTGCTGGCCAACAACGTGGACGAGCGCGACCACGCGTTCGTGACGGGAGAACGCACCCCGGAAGGCTTCTTTCGGGTGCGTGCGGGGCTAGACCAGGCAATCGCCCGTGGCCTCTCCTACGCTCCCTGGGCCGACATCGTCTGGTGCGAGACGGCGCACCCCGACCTCGACGAGGCGAAACGTTTCGCGGAGGCCATTCACGCGGAGCACCCGGGAAAACTGCTCGCCTACAACTGCTCGCCTTCGTTCAACTGGGCGGCGCACCTCGACGGATCGACGATCGCGAAGTTCCAGCGGGAACTGGGCGCGATGGGATACCTGTACCAGTTCGTGACGCTGGCCGGTTTCCACTCTGTGAACGCCCACATGTTCGAGCTCGCGAAGGGGTACTGTGAGCGCGACATGTCGGCGTACTCGGAGCTGCAGGAACGCGAATTCGAGCTCGAACGCGATCATGGCTACCGAGCGGTGAAGCACCAGTCGTTCGTCGGGGCCGGATGGTTCGACCAGGTGACGCAGTTGATCAGCGGAGGCCGCAGCGCGACCACGGCGATGCAGGGTTCGACGGAAGAGGAGCAGTTCCAGGAGGCCTGAGCCGAAGACCGGGGGGCGCACGGACGTCGGTGCCCTCCCCTTGACTCAGTCTCAGGGACCGGCCCGGTTCAGGCGCCGAGAGGAAGGGTACGGGTGAAAGTCGGCGATTTCCCCGGCCCGGGAAAGCGCCTGCATCTCTCTCCACCAGGCCGCCGTGAAGATCTCTCCGTGTCTCTCCATGAATTCGTCGCGCACATCGGGCGGAATACGGATGAACTTCGGGAATTCCTCCGGGAAGACGTCCGATTCGGCCACGTAGTACCAGGGCTCGGGACGTAGCTCATCCTCGTCGTGAATCGCCCTTGGAAAATCACGGAAATTACATTCGGTGAGAAGGGTTAACTCGTCATAATCATAAAAGATAACTCTCCCATGTCGAGTCACACCGAAGTTCTTCAGTAGCAGGTCGCCGGGGAATATTCCAGCCGCCGCGAGGTCTTTCACCGCCAGCCCGTAGTCCAGAATCGCGGCCCGCTCGGCCGCCACATCTCCCGCCGCCTCGGCGCGGGCCAGGTGAACGTCCAGTGGCGTCATGCGGCGCTCGGACCAGGCCTGGTCGACGGTCACTCGGCCGTCCGCCAGGCGCACGGACGCGCCGGCTTCCGAGAGCAGCTCCTCGAGCACTTCCGGCTCGAACGCGGACGCCGGAAACTCGAGTCCCTCGAACTGTTGGGCATCCGCCAGTCGTCCGACCCGGTCGTGCAGGAACACGAGACGGTAGCGGTTCCGGTGCCGGTTGTAGCCGAGCGACGTGAACAGTTCGTCTTCCCGGCGGCCCGGCATCAAGGTCGCGAGGAACGCCACGACGGCGCGCGGACCCCCCGCTTCCGGCTCGATGTCTGCCTTGAAGTAGGAGCGCGAGAAGCCGAAAACGACGCTGACCTCGTCGGAGTGCGTCAGAACGGCGTCGACTCGAACCCCTTCTTCGTCGTGTCGTAGCGGAAGTACGAGCGGCGTACAGGGAGCCGCGAGCGAAGCGTCCCTTCCGGCCGGTGACGTCGGGGGTCCGTCGGCGCCGAGGTGCAGGATCCGACCGACCATGTAGGCGGTCTTGTTTCGAAAGAACAGGCCGGGTACGAACTCCAGTGCCTCGATCTCGGGTAGACGGCCCGAGTCCGCGTCGGACAGGTCGCGCTGGACAGCATCCGCGGCCAGCCGGGCGTCGGAGGCGGCGTCGACGAGGGGAACGGCCCGAGCCAGTTTCTCGAATACGGCTTCGAACGAGGTGTCGAGCGATCCACTGATCTCGAAGCGGAGCAGGCGCAACGCCTTCCCGGACGGGGCACGCCCCGGATCGCCACGGTCGATCGAAGGGATCGCTTCGTCGCCGACGAATTCCGTCCGGGGCCGGATTCCGACCGTTCCTTGAGCACGTCGGCTCACGGAGTTGAAGAAGGTGCGGGCGACCTCGCCGTCTTCCCGAGCCAGCGTGAGCGACCGGAACGCGTCCCGGGCCTCCGCCCACAGATCTGAATCGCCGGCCCGGGTCCCGAGCCCGTCGCGGAGTTCCTCGAGGAGCGGATCGATCACGGCCGTGTAGAGAAGCAGCCGCCGGCGTGCGTTCTCCTGAATGTCGCGCCACGCTCGCTGGCCGAAGAGATAGCGCGCGCGCCGGGCGAAGTCCCGGAATAGTTCGTGATAGTCTTCCCACGCGTCGAGGATGCGGGCGGAGACTTCGGATCCGGAATCCGTCATGGTCCGGGCGCGATCGGCGGGCGAGTGTGTGCTCATCCATCGAAGATGATTGCTTGCACGGCCAGGCTACAAGACGAGCCTGAGACAGGTGTTCTCCGGGTATCGTCAGCCGATGACGACAGGGCCGACACAGGTGCCGGCCCCTTCGTCTCGGACTCTGCTTCGTGACTCGCTCCCGGCGAGCGCACGCAATCGACCCGGTCAGTCTTCCAGCGTCAGAGCATCTACATCCACGGTCATCGCCTCGATCCGGGCCGTGACGGTGGCATTGATCTCGTCCTGGACCCGCCCTCCCAGGCAGTCCGCGAAGAACAGCTCCATCGACCGGTACAGCGCCATCCGGTTGTCCGGGTTCGCGAAGCCGTGTCCCTCGTTCTCCGCGAGTAGGTACTTCACGTCGATGCCGCGGTCGCGCAGCGCAATGGCGAGTTGATCGGCTTCGGTCTTGGTGACCCGCGGATCGTTCGCTCCCTGGACGATGAGCAGCGGGTCTTCGATCTGGTCCACGAAGAACAACGGGGAGCGCGACCGCATGTCTTCCCGGTCCGCCTCGACCTCCGGGTCCCCGACGAACCGGTACCAGCCTCCCTCGAGGAACGGCCGCCAGTAGGCCGGGAAGGACTCGATGAGGGTGATCAACGACGACGGCCCCACGTAGTCCACGCCGCAAGCGAACACCTCGGGCGTGAACGTCAGGCCGACCAGCGTCGCGTACCCGCCGTAGGATCCCCCGTAAATCGCCACCTTTTCGGGATCGGCGATTCCCTGATCGATCGCCCACTGCACGCCGTCGATCAGGTCGTCGTGCATCTTCCGACCGAACTCGCGCTCGGCGGCGTTGTAGAATGATTTTCCGTAGCCGGTGGATCCGCGGTAGTTGACCTGGAGAACGGCGTAGCCGCGGTTCGCCAGCAACTGGACCTCCGGCTGGTAGCCCCAACCGTCCCGTGCCCAGGGCCCGCCGTGCACCAGCAGGACCATCGGGAGGTTCTTCGCTTCGACGCCCTTCGGCACCGTGAGGTAAGCGTGCACTTCCAGACCGTCGCGGGAGGTGAACGACACGGGCCGCATGTCAGCCAGCTGATCGGCCTTCAGCCATGGCCGTGGGCGGAACAGAAATTCTGCCTCGCCCGCATCCCGGTCGTACAGCCACGTCGGGCCGGGATCGGTCGGCGAGTTGAAGGAGACGATCCACATGCGCTCATCGCGCGTCGCTGCCCCGAGATTCGGGGAGCCCGGGTTCAGCGCTCGAAGATCCGCGAGCGTCTTCTCGATATCGGGGCGCTTCGGATAGATCCGGACGGTGTCTGCTTCATAAACCGTCGCGAGGATCGCGTCATCGATGTCGGAGAACAGCACGCCCGTCAGGTCGACTTCGCCCTCCGGATCTGCCTCGACGACTTCTTCCATCCCGGTGGAGAGATCCAGTAGCACCAGCCTAGCCAAATCCGTGTCGCCATGATTGCTGTTGAGGTACAGCCGCTTGCCGTCCGGGTGGAGCCGCAGGGGATTCACGTTCTCGGTGCTCGGATACGTGGCCACGAGCGTCCAGTCCCCGGCTCCCGGGGCGCGATAACGGATCTCTGTGTCTCCCGTCGGGCTCTGCGCCGTGGAGACGACGATTCGATTCTCCCGATCGATCAGATAGCTGCCGACGTTGCCGGGATTCTCTTCTGCGAGCGTCAACTCACCCGTGCTGATCTGCAGCCAGTGGGGGTCGAAGGCCGACGGGTCGCGTCGATTGAGTCCGACGAGCAGGGAATCGGGCGACCAGTAAGGCAGGGAAAAGATCACGGCCCGGACTCCGTCGAACGGCGTCACGTCCCGCGCCTGCGGTTCGCCTTCGCCGGCCACCGGGACCAGGTAGATGTGGTAGTTCTCGTTGCCGCCCTTGTCCTGAACGTACAGCAGGTGATCGCCGTTCCGGGTCCACGTGTATCCCCTCACGGGTCGAACGGTGTCGCGCGTCATGATTCTCTCGGCCGTATCTCCGGGCCGTCGAATCACGATGTTGAGCTTGCCCTGCACGGGCTTGAGGTACGAGATCCATTCACCGTCCGGGGCGATCTGCGCACTCGCCACCTCAGGGTTGTCGAAAAAGTCGCTGATCGGGACGATTGGCGGCGGGCCCTGCAGGTCATCAGGCGCCTGCACGGTGGAATCGCCACTGCACGCACCGAGCAGCAGGATCGCAAACAGCGAAAGGGTGAGTCTCATGAAGCTGCCTCCGGGCCGATTGTCAGCATTGAGAGCGCACGTGTCGTACCGCGTCCGGGGAGAAGCTATACGGTCAGGCAGTTTCCTGCCCTGTCCGGGTCAGCCACAACACCCGCACGTAAGCGATCAGGAACCACACGGCGAGCAGGGGACCGAGGTCCACTGAGCCTGCGTACGCCGGTCCTCGCGGGAAGGTATCCAGGTTCAGGTACAGCAGGGCCGCGGACGCGACCATTCCCGTCCCGCCGAGGATTCGGCCGAAAGCAGGGTGACGGAACATCGAAAACCCGATAAGAAATCCGGCGCTGCAGATGAACACGTCCCACGCCACGTCGATCAGCATCTGCACCCGGTTCACGGTGCGGTGTACGAGCCGGGCAGACTCCTTGAGCACCTCGGCATCAGCCTCGGCCAGCTGCTGATCCAGGAAGATGTTGTTGCCCACCTGCACGACCAGCATGGTCGTCACGGTCGCACCCGCCAGAATCCCGAGCACCACCCCGAACCGCAACGCAGGTCCATCGTTGCCTGCCGCGATTGCGTGAAACAGGCCGAGAAACGATAGCCCCGGCAGCGGGCCGAATGCGAAAGCGAGGGCCAGCACCACACCATCGGGTACCGGCAGTACGGCCGGAAGGAACGCGGCGCCGAAGTAGGCCGCGACGCCCGCGAGCCCCGAAATCGAGCCCGCGATCGCCATCCTGCGGTCCAGCTCTCGTGCGACCTGCATGATCGTTGCTCCTCGTTCTCGGGTAGGCCGGAGGCTCATCGGTTGCAGAGCGCTACGGAACCCCGGACACAGGAGTTTCCCGTGTAAGTACTTCAGGAACGAAAAGAGCGCCCGGCCAGCTGACCGAGCGATCTCTTCCTCGGCCGGAAGAAACGGGAAG
>JARRPS010000187.1:0-4710 GCA_037382625.1 Gemmatimonadota bacterium
CGCCCGATGAAGCGTTCGCGCGTGCCGAGCACTGGTTCGGGGAGATTCCGTCGCGAGCTCTTCCGGTGCAGGCACGCGTCCCGGTCGTGCGGGGTGGCATCGAGGGCGCGGCGATCGTTCCCGACCGGGTGAGCGTTCCGCGGGTCTACCTGATGTTTCACGCGCCGGCCTTTCCCGACCCGGGATTCGAGCCGGCCGACGTTCTCTGCTCGCTTCTATCGGAGGGCAGGAGTTCCCGGCTCTACCGATCGCTCGTCTACGAGCGGCAGGTCGCGGCCGACGTGAGCGCCTTCGTGTGGCCCACCGAGTGCGCCGGGATGCTCTGGGTAGTGGCCACCGGCCGTCCCGGCGTCGAGGCCGGCGAGCTCGAGGCGGCGCTGACCGACGTGCTCGACACACTGCGAGCCGAGGGTCCCACGGAACGGGAGATCGACGGCGCGCGGAACCGGGCTCGGCGCCAGCTGCTCCGGCAGCTCGATTCCGTCACCCGCCGGGCCGATTTCCTGGCCCATGCGGCCGTGCTGCGCGACGAACCGGAGTATCTCAACCAGGTCGGCGCCCGCTACGAGTCGATCACGGGCGAGGAGGTGGCAGCGGCCGCCTCCTCGATTCTCGATCCCTTCGGCCGGACCGCCGTGCACGTCGTCTCCCGTGCGGGGGGCTGAGTTGGTTCTCGCCGACCGGCAGACACCGCCGCTCTCGAAGCCGACGCCTCCCCCTTCGTTGCCGGAGTTTCGGGAGTTTCTTCTCTCGGGAGGATTCCGGGCGCGTGTCGCACGGGTCGCCCGGCTTCCGGAGGTCGCGATCCGACTGGTGATCGATGGCGGGTCAGCCTCCGAGGCCTCCGCGCAGGCCGGGGTGGCCGCATTGACCGCACGCGTGCTCCAGGCCGGCGCAGGCGGGCACTCCGCGATGGAGCTCGCGGAATGGCTCGACCAGATGGGCGCTTCGGTGGGCAGCGGCGTGGGCTACGACTCCGCCCGCTTCTCCCTGCACAGTCTGTCGGATTCGCTGGACGATGCGCTCGACTATCTGTCGACCGTGCTTCTCTCGCCGGACTTTCCGGAAGAGGAGGTCGCCCGCATTCGAGCCGAGCGCATGGACGAGGTGCGCCGGAGCGCCGACGAACCGACCGAACTGGCCGGCGAGGCCCTGTCCGAGGCCATTTTCGGGGCGCACCCGTACGGGCGCTCAGTCCGGGGGCAACTCGACACGCTCGAGTCGCTCCACCCGGCCGAGGTCGAAGGGTTCTGGCGGGCCCGCTACCGGCCCGGAGAGGCCTTCCTGGTCGCGGCAGGTGATATCGATCCGGAAGGGTTCACCGATCGGCTCGAAAACCGGTTCGGTGGCTGGTCGCCGCGAGAAGAGTCCGGGAGTGCGGAGGCGTTCCAGGGCCGCGCCGTCGCTGCCGGTGATGTGGTGCTGGTGGACCGGCCGGGAAGCGAGCAATCGGAGATCCGCATTGGCGCGGTGGGCCTGGCGCGTGGGGACGAAGACGAGGTGCCCGTCCTCGTGATGAACGCGATTCTGGGGGGGCTGTTCAACTCGAGACTGAACATGAACCTCCGGGAGGACAAGGGTTGGACATACGGTGCAGGTTCGGGCTTCTCGCTCCGTCGTGCGCCCGGACCGTTCGTCGCCAGGGCGGCGGTGGACACCCCCGTCACCGCGCGCGCCTTCGAGGAGATGCTCGCCGAGATCGCGAGCATGACGGAACGACCGCCCTCCGAGGAGGAGATGGAGCTCGCCAGGAACGCTCTCGTCCTCTCGCTGCCCCGTCAGTTCGAGACGACCAGCCAGGTGGCCGCCAAGGAAGCGGAGCGGGTCGGCTACGACCTCCCGGCGGATTGGTGGGAGACGCTGCCGCGGAAGGTCAGGGAGGTGGAAACGGAGGACGTGATACGCGTCGCCGCGAAGTATCTGGGCCGGAACGATTTGACCCTGGTGGTGGTGGGGGATGGAGCCCGGATTCGCGCAGATCTGGAAGCGCTGGGCCAGGTGCGGGAGCGTCCGGCGCCTTGAGTTTCGGTGCTTTTTCGGTTACCTTCTGACCTCGACTTCCGTTATACGAATAGAAAGCGGACGACGGCCCTTGCGAGACGATCCGGGAACGATCGAAAGTCGTTCCGTGTTCCGGGGGCGGGTGCTCGATCTGAACATCGAGCGGGTCCGCTTCCCGGACGGCAGCGAAGGAAAGCTCGAGATCGTCCGGCATCGAGGTGCTGCGGCTGCTTTACCCGTGTTCCGGGCGGGCGAGTGGTCGGGCGGCCCGGAAGCGGCGGTGGTCCTGATACGGCAGTACCGCCACGCGACCGGCGGCCCGGTCTGGGAATTGCCCGCCGGAAAGCTGGACGAAGGTGAGACACCGGACTTCTGCGCCGCACGGGAGCTGGAGGAAGAGACGGGAATCCGGGCAACGGAGCTGGTGCCGTTGACCACGATCTGGACGACGCCCGGATTCACGGACGAACGGATACACCTCTTCCTGGCCACCGGGCTGGAAGAGGGAAACGAATCGCTCGAGGCGCACGAGTTCATCGAGCGCCACGACATGTCGCTCCGGGAAGCGGTGGAGCGAGTGGAATCGGGCGAGATCGACGACGCGAAGACGATGATCGCCCTGCTGCTGGCGGACCGCCGGATCGGCGGATCCGATCGCGGCGGGCGAGGCAACGTTTCGGGCCGATCGGGTGTCCCACGTACGGGGACAGGATCGAGCTCCGGTTGATGTCGTACGCCCCAGTGGGGAAGCGTTCGAGTTCGACGCCGCCGTCCGGTGCGACTGGACGGGAGGGCGTCGGTGATTGCCGGATCGCGGGCGATCCGGTCGATAAGGAGCTGAGATGACGGGAATACGCCTGGAAAAGGTCACGACGCAGCCTGCGGCAGGCAGCGAGTCCGTCGATCTGAAAGCATTGGACGATGCGGCACTGGTCGCCGAGTATCTCGGCGGCCGACGGCGTGCGTTCCACGAGCTCGCGGATCGCTATCACCTGCGGCTGCTGAATTTCATCTATCGGACCATTGGCGACAGGGACCGTGCCGAGGACCTGGTGCAGGAGACCTTCGTCCGAGTGTATCGGCATCTGCACCGGTTCGACCCGACCAAGAAGTTCTCGACCTGGATTTACACGATCGCCAGTAATCTGGCGAAGAACGAGCTTCGGAACCGTTCCCGGAATCCGATGGTGCTCTTCCAGGCGATCAAGAAGAACTGGGAGGCCGATCACCGGCCTCTTCAGTGGGAGGACAACTCCTACTCGCCGGACGACCTTTTCCGGAAGAGACACCTGCGCGAGCAGGTGGAACAGGCGGTCTCGGAGCTGCCCGAGCATCACCGGGTCGTCTTCGTGCTGCGAGAGATGGAAGGGAAGACGTACGAGGAGATCTCCGAGATTACGGGGGTCACGCTCGGAACCGTGAAGTCGCGCCTGAACCGCGCTCGGAACAAGTTCGCGCAGATCATCGGGCCCATGCTCGACTGACCGTGCTCCGCGCGCCGGACGTGTGAAGCCGAGGGCGGCCTCCGGGCCGCCTTCGTGCATCCGGAACCTGGTGCTGGCACCGCCGGGAACCCGCCTTCCTCAGCCCGGTATCACTGCCACGAACGAACGTGCGCCCGGAGATCCGGGCGCGGGCACCGGGACTCGAAGCACGGAGCGGCTCCGGCCGCGATCGAACGGAACGATGCACTGCGATTGTGATCGATTCATACAGGAATATTCGGAGTACCGCGACGGCGTTCTGACGCCGGATCGGGAGGCCGAGTTTCGGGAACATGTCGCCGCCTGCCCCTGCTGCGCCCGCTACGACCGTGTGTTGAGAGCAGCCGGCGAACTTCTCGCCCAGATGCCCTGCGCCGAGCCCGACGAAGACTTCATGCCCCGCCTTCAGCACCGCCTCTACAACATCGATGAGGGTCTAGGAGACATGCCGGCGCACCGTTTCGCCGGCGCCGCGGCGCTCGTCGGAGTCGCCGCGGTCGGGATCCTCGCTCTATTCTGGCTTCCCTTCGCCGCCGCGGTACCCATGGAAATGCAGCTCGATCCTGTGGCCGCCTACGTTCCGCCACCGGCGGCCGACGAGGTACCGAGTCTCTTTCGACGAGGCCATTTCGTCGACTCTCCGGCCAGCCAGGTGAGGATTCTCGAGTCCGGGGCCGTGATCTGGCAGGCGCGCACGCATGCGCACCCGACCGTAACCCTGGAATCCGATTCCTGGTTCCAGGCGTCCGCGCCGTTCGGCCACTGAGCCGGCCGACGCTCCCGGCGTGAGTCTCGCCGCCGAGAAGCGGTTCGAACGAATCGTCGCCGGGGCCTCCCTCGACGGCGCTTTCTTTTTTCACGGAGATGCGGGTCGCCTTCGTGACGAGGCGGCTCGCCGGCTCGCCGATGCGGCCGTCGATCCCGCGACCCGTGACTTCAATCTCGACATCTACCGGGGCGCCGACGTGACGCCCGAGGCGCTCGCCGCCTCCCTCGCCATGGCGCCCGTAATGGCCGAGCGCAGGGTCGTGGTCCTGCACGAGGCGGAACGGCTCACACCTACGGGCTGCAAGGTGGTCGAAGAGGCTCTGGATCAGTTCCCGCCCGGTCTGACGCTGATCGTCACGGCCACGATTCCGAATCGATCGAAGAAGAGGTTCTACGCTCGCCTGAAGAAGGACACGACCTCGCTCGAGTGGTCGGCTCCGCGCGAATCGGAGGTCCC
>JARRPS010000188.1:0-4676 GCA_037382625.1 Gemmatimonadota bacterium
CCGCGCCGACGCCGCAGGTAGGGGTGCACCATGTCTCCCTGGATCGGGCCCGGGCGGATCAGCGCCACCTCGATCACCAGGTCGTAGAAGCAGCGCGGACGAACGCGCGGCAGCGTGTTCATCTGGGCGCGGGACTCGATCTGGAACACGCCCACCGTGTCCGCCTCGCAGATCATGTCGTACACGGCAGGGTCATCGGGCGGCAGCGCCGCGAGGTCCAGCGTCACGCCCCGGCTCTCGCGCACGAGCCGGAGCGCATCCGACAGCATCGTGAGCATCCCCAGCCCCAGAAGGTCGAACTTGATGAACCCCGGAAGATCCAGGTCGTCCTTGTCCCATTGGATGATCGTGCGATCGGGCATCGAGGCCCGTTCCACCGGCACGATCTCTCCGATCGGCCGGTCGGAGATCACGAACCCGCCCACGTGGATCGAGCGGTGACGCGGGAGGTCTTCGAGCCCGTGCACGATCCGCAGCAGGGCCCGGGTGCGCAGATCGGCCGGATCGAGCCCTGCCGCCTCGAGTCCGCCCTCGACCAGCCTTCGCACGGCGTCGGCGCCGCCGCTCCGCTCCACCTCCGCGGCCAGTGCGTCGCTCGTGGCCTGCGGGTATCCGAGCACCCGCGCCGCGTCCCGCACGGCCATCTTCCCCCGCCAGGTGATCGACTCGCACACCATCGCGGCGTGGGCCCGGCCGTAGCGCTCGTACACGTACTGAAGCACCCGCTCCCGCTCCTGGTGTGCGATGTCGAGGTCGATGTCCGGGGGTTCGTGACGGGACTCCGAGAGGAACCGCTCGAACAGCAGATCCAGCCCCACGGGGTCCACGGCCGTGATTCCGAGGCAGTAGCAGACGGCCGAGTTGGCGGCGGAGCCCCTTCCCTGCACCAGGATTCCTTCGCGCCGCGCGAACCGCACGATGTCCCACATGACCAGGAAGTAGTCCTCGAGCCCGAGGCGGCGGATCACCTTCAGCTCGTGCTCGATCTGCTTCCGCTCGGCCTTGCCCGGAGGATCGCCGTAGCGCTCACTGGCGCCCTGCGCCACCAGGCCCTTCAGGAACTCGTGCGAGTCACGGCCTCCCGGCACCTCGAAGACCGGAAGCCGGGGCCGGAGCTCGGAGATGCGGAAGTCGCAGCGCGCCGCGACCTCCGCCGTGCGTGCGAGTCCGAGGCACCCCTCGCAGTCACAACCCGGGAGCAGCTGATCCGTCCGGGGCGCACCCGGTGCACGTACGGGGGAGGCCTCCGCCTCGCGTGCCCGGAAACACCACCGGGCCCGCATTTCCCGAGCTCCCTTCAGATACCATTCACCGTTCGGCTTGAGCAGGTCGCCGGCCTCGTCCAGGGTCACCCCGTGGCGCAGGCAGATCAGGACGTCGTGCACGATCCGGCCGGAAGGTCGGGCGTAGCGGGGTGCATTGACGGGAACCCAGGGGAGTGCCTCATGCCGGGCGAACGCCAACCACCGCTCGCAGGCGCGATTGTCCTCGGGCAGTCCGTGATGCTCCAGCGCGAGCCAGAACCGGTCCGGAAACAGGCCGCGCAGCCGGTCGAGCGCACGGTTGACGACCTCGCAGGCGGGATCGAGTCCGTGCGTGCGCAGGAGGCAGACGAGGCCTTCGGTCCTTCCCGTCAGCCGGAGGAGTGGCAGCGCGGGAATTCCCCGCGGGTGATCGAGTCGGGCCGAGGTCACCAGCGCCGACAGATTGTGATACCCTTCGGCACTCTCGCAGAGCAGCACGAGCGACAGGCGGCTCGAATCCGGTTCCCGCCCGGTGTTCGATCCACCGATACGGGCGTCGGACCGGGCCCCGGCCAGAGGTACGAGGACCTCCGCCCCGACGATCGGGCGCACTCCGACCTCCCGGCAGGCCCGCTCGAACCGGACCACGCCCCCGAGGTCGAAACGATCTGCGAGGGCGAGGGCCGGAAGGCCGATCCCGGCTGCCCGCTCCGCCAGCTGCTCGGGGTTCGACGCCCCGTCCAGCAACGAGAAGCCGGACCGGGCCGCGAGCTCGACGAACGGCGGGGCCGTTCCGTTCAGTCCCACCAGCCGTGAAGCCACCAGTGCAGCTTCCCGTTGCGCCGGACTTCGCGGTACAGCCACAGGAGCTCACCCTCTCCGGTGCACGCCCGGAAGTACTCGCGGCGATAGGGATCTTTCCACCAGTCGCCGGAAAGACGTTCGGGACCCTCGGCGGCGGTGATCGCCCACGTCCGTCCGGCGCCTGTCACCTCCACGGGTCGCCCTGCGTCCGTCTTCACGCGCAGGGACAGCGGTTCGGGAAGCAATCGGAGCACGCCGGGAAGCGTGGCATCCGACGTGGCGACGGACGCATCGGCAGCACGCGACGTCTGAGGCCCCGGAGGCCCGGGCTCCGCCGCCGGGGCTCGTTCGTGCACGCGCCGGGCCCCGGAGGTGATCTCCATCTTCACCGGCCGCCAGGCGTTGCGCGTCTCGGGACGCCCGTCCTCCCTGGGGTCGGGCCACACGACCCCGTTCTCTCCGATCCGGGCGCGCAAGCGTGAGAGAGCGGCGGCCGCCGCCATCGGGTCGCGCCATTCCGCCACGAACAGGTCCCCCTGCCGGGTGTCCGGCGCCGTCACCGAGGTGACGCGGATCGAGAGACCGGCCACCGGGGCCCTGAGCCGCCCTTCCTCCTGCACGGCCCGTTCGAGCGCGGCGCGACACAGGTCGTGGAGCAGTCCTTCGCGCCGCGTGGGACGGGCCGGTGCCACCGTCGCCCTGGAAAATCCTCCCTCTTCCAGCGTCATCCCGATTTCGATCCCGGCCGCCGCGCGTCCGATCCCGGAGAGGTCGTCGCACACCCGGGCGAGCAGATGTCGGAGCACGAAGAGCAACGGCTCCAGGCCATCCGCGGGGGGTTCGAGTGCCAGAGTCGCCTCGGGAAGCGCCTCGGGGCGAAGCGCGCGAAAGGCGCGATCGTCATCTCCGCAGGCCAGGCGGTGGGCGCGGACGCCCTCGGGACCGAATCGGGCCTCCAGCTCCTCCCGAGAATGCGCGGTCAGGTCTCGCACCTTTCGCAGTCCCAGGGCCCGTAAGGTCTCGTGGAGCGATTCGGAGAGGGGCAGCGCGGAGAGGGGCAACGCCGCCAGGAAGCGGTGCGTGTCGGCCGTCGGAACGACCAGCACCCCGTCGGGACGCCTCCCTGCGATCTCGGCCGCCGCGTCCGAAACCACGGGCACGGCGGCCACGCCGACACCGATGCCCGGTGCGGCGGGACCGGGGCCGGTGGCGCCGTCCGGGAGCGCCTCCCCGGTCGCTGCGATCCGCAGGGCATGCGCGAGAGCCATCTCGCCTCCCCTGCGCTCCCATCCCCGGGCGTCGGCCCGCCAGAGCCCCCGCGTCACGATCGCCACACGAGGAGAGGCCGCGAGCAGTGCCGTGGCCATCCGCACCGGGGTATCCGGTCCCTCGTCCGTCCGACTATTCCATACGGTGCGAATCGAGGCCACCCGTGCGGGAAACGCCCGGTTCATTCCGGTCCCTTGCGATCACGCACGTGAACGGAGCGGCGGACCGAGGGCACCGGACAGAGGACCGGCACCTCCAGACTTCCCCGCTTGCCGATCCGCACCCACACGGGACGTGTCCTCGGCAGGAAAGGACCGAAGGGAACACCCCGTACCGGTTCGATCCTGCCGGGACGGAAGCCGAGACGGAGGGCGGAGATCGGGGCCTTGCCGAGCACCACGAACAGGGCGCCCGCCTCCTCGGCCAGCCGCTGCAGCCGGACCGCCACGCCGTGCCGGATTCCCGCTTCGCTCTGCCTCCGGCGCGCCGCTCCGTTCCCCGGGCCGTCGGCCAGCTGAAAGGCCACGGCCCCGAAAGCTCCGCTCCGCAGCAGCAGATCGGCGCACCAGGCCGCTTCTCCCGCCGTACGGGGCCGCACTACCCAGAATTCGCCGGTCCCCGGGACGAGCTCGGTCCAGTCGGGAGCGTACAGGGTGCGGCGCGTGTCGATCCACGCCACCGACTCGCCTTCTCTGCGCAGCCTGGCGAAACCGGCGCGAAGCACCGCCGTCTTCCCGCTGGAAGCGGGACCGAGCCATTCGATGACACTCCCGCGGGGCAGTCCGCCGCCCGGAAGGAGCAGATCGAGATCCTCCACGCCCGTGGATGCGACCGGCCCCGGTACGCGAGGACGCGCCTCGATCCGTTCGATCGCCTGTTCCAGTCCGAGAATCACCGCCGAACGCGACATGCAAGCCACACCTGAAAGTACCCGAAGAAAACCCGAATACGAGGAATGGTACCATCCCCCGTCAGGGGATGGCAAGGAAGGGATGTTATCGGTCGGGGAGAGTCGTTACCGGAAGCGCCGTTACTGGATCGCGAGGCCGAGACCGACCGCGACCGTAACGAACGAAGGGGTGCCCGGCGGCGACTGGTAGCGCACGAATCCGTTCAGTTGGAACGCTCCGCCCAGTCGAGCCCAGGCCCGGGTGGTGAGATCGAGCAGTCCCCCGTCGAACGCATCGTCCTCCGAGTCCACGCTGCCGTAGGCGATGGCGGGCTCGATGCCCCAGCCGCCGCTCTCGACCCGGAGCCCGATCCCGCCTCGGATCTCGGACTCGGGGTCCCGGCCGGTCCCGGGCTCCCCGTCGTCGCCCGTGACGTTCGAGCCGGCATTGTCGGCCCACGACAACATCG
>JARRPS010000189.1:0-4675 GCA_037382625.1 Gemmatimonadota bacterium
CCCCACCACGTAATGCCCCGGCCCGGGTGCGATCATCGCCCGGTCCGCGAAGCACATACCACTGACAGCCGCATCGGATTACCTCGCGGACTCGTCGTCGTTTGGCGAGCCGCTTCGGCTGTCGATTAGGAGTTAGGGTGCCCCACTCAAACAGGAACCGAGCCCCAATCAATGGCAGCAGACGGCCGGATGCGGTGGGTCAGATGGGCTGCTGAGTTCGCGCTTATCGTCGGGTCTGTCTACCTCGCTGTGTATCTCGAGGGGGCCTCCCAGCGCCGCGCGGATCGCGTGGCAGCCCACGCGGCGCTCTTCCAGTTGCTTGGTGAACTTCGCGAGGACGTTCGCGATTTCGACCGAATCATCGCCAAACAAGATTCCCTCGACGTCGACTACTCCAACCTGGCACGGTGGCTGTCGAGTTCGGGATCGCCTCCGGCAGACAGTGTTGCGGGAGCTCTTTACCGCGTGAGCACGGAGAACTCCACTCTATTCCCTCGGCGAGCTTCCTGGACAACGATGGTCGCCGGAAACCAGCTGGCAGATCTGGGCGCTCCGGAACTCGTCCTGCAGCTTGGACAGCTCTACGAGACCATCTACGATCGCACCGACTATAACAGCGCCCTCTTCGACCAGGCCCTGACCGCAGCGACGCTGAGCTGGACCGCCGTTCGGTGGCACTCCCTCGACTCAGCGCCCTTGGCAAGCAACGAGGCGGACCTCGAGCATCTTGCCTCGTCCTTGGAGTTTCTTCACCGCGGCTGGAACACCTGGTATAGAGATCTCCTCGTCGAGTATCGTGCCGAAGTCATTTCGGCCATCGGCATTGTGGAGGAGTACCTCGCATCTCAAGGGGTACTCGCCGGGGCACCCTAACAAGGAATTGCTGCTGTCCGCGTAGACTTCGAGGGCAGCTCGCTGCGCTCGCTGGCGAACTCACAGCTGCGGCAGCAGAATTCCAAACCGTTAGATAGCTGGGGAGGATTCCGTGAGTAGCAGGCTGGCACGTGCGCTGGTAGCTGTGACGGTCGTCTCCGCGTTCGTGTCAGCATGTGATGATGTCTTTGGGAAGGGGTGCAGTCTGGCCCCCTGTCCCGCCGAGTTGACTGTCACGGTGCAGGGCGAGGCGAACGTTGAATATGCCGTATTCGCGTCGGCTTCAGGTGAGAATGCGCAGTCTGCCACCTGCACGATTCTCCCATCTGCTAACAGTTGCGCTGTATATCTGAGAGACTTCGATCCAGTCGAGGTCACTATCCGCGTCGCATGGGCTGACCAAGAGGCGACCGGCCAGTTCGAACCGAGATACGAGACAGTCCACCCCAACGGTCCCGATTGCAGCCCTACCTGCCGCGCAGCAACAGTGACCGTGGACGTGGAGCAGAGTGGCCAGCTTTCTAACACGCGCCTGGAGCTGACGCGGTGGTGATTATGGGCCGGCAGACTTGGTCGTCGCGCAGCTCAGGCGCTCACCGTTAGGTGGCGTGATGAGCGAGCGGATAGAGATCACGATCTGCGGATATGTCGATCTCCGGCGAACAGTTGCCGAGTTGGTCCGGGCCGATTCGGGGGAGTTCGTCGGCCTCGTATACGAGGATTCGGACGGTTGGAAGCAGGAGATTCCAGATCATCTGTTATCCGAGGCCGTCTTGTCCGCGGCAGAACATGCTAAAGCGACGCTCTCGGAGTATGTGAACCGTCGCGGTGAGAACGTCCCCGACGGCCTCACACGCGCCGGCCTATCTCTCTGGCTCATGGAGAAGAGCGACGGCACGGCTATGGGCAGGCCCATCAGGTAGCGGCTAAACCCTCGGTGGCACGCCACCTAACACGCGCCTGGAGCCGACGCGGTGAACATTTGGGGCAGGGAACAGATCATCTCAGCGCGCAGCTCAGGCGCTGACCGTTAGACGAGCAGGGACTGCTGATGAAACGACTCGCTCTTCTTCTCCCTCTGGCCTCCCTCACGATTACCTGTGCACCTCCGGATCAGCCTGTCGATGCTGGAACCAGTGGTGTGGTACGCGCGGTCTTCTCCGAGATCTGGAGCAAGGGAGATGTCGAGCTCGTTCCTGATCTCTTCTCAGAGAACTACGTCGGTCACTTTCCGGGCGACCAGACTGTGCATGGTCGAGAAGAACTGGCAGCTGAAGTGATGGCCCACCGCAGGGCCTTTCCAGATTGGGCCGAGGAGGTCGAGGACGAGATCGTCGATCACGACCGGATCGCGGTCCAATTTACGTCGCGTGGCACCAACACCGGAGACTTCCTGGGAAAGCCGGCAACAGGAGCCCGCGTCCAGATTTCCGAAGTCGCAGTATTCAGGTTGGAGGACGGGAAGATCGCTGAGCAGTGGGTTTATCCGGACATTCTCAGTCTTCAGCGCCAGCTGAATGTTCGAAGTCAGCAGTGATGCTTCTGTCGTCTAACACGCGCGTCGAGCTGACGCGGTGGGCATGATGCCGAAGAAACAGAACCCGCGGGCGCGCAGCTCAGGCGCTGACCGTTAGAGGGCAATGTGAGTTGCGACTCGTGAATTGAGTGTCGGCTACGCCTCTGCGCAGGCCCTTGATCCACACTTGTCGCCGCTCATGCTAACTGGCCTGGACCGAGGTATGTGCCACCAGTAAGGAGGTGTCTCCGTGCGTCGCACCCAGCGCCCTTGCATGGTCCGCAGTGTTCTCTTTGCCATCACCGTTGCTGCCTTCCTCTCCGCCTGCCACAAGTGGGTTGTTGTCGAGCAACCCGATCTTGTCTTACAGGAACAGGCGGAGGAACCAATCGATGATCGGGACGTCCTCCGCCTTCACTTCGATGAGAGTGATGCGTCCATAGAAGGGAGGCTCCAGTCTCTTGGCCCCGACAGCCTCGTAGTCGCGAATGGCAGCAACCAAGCTACCGTTCCGCGATCAGCTGTTTCGGAAGTAGCAATCCGACGAGGGGACGCGGCTGCCACGTTCGGAGTCGTGCTGGGTTCGCTCGTCGGTAGCCTCCTGCTCTTGGGGATCATAGTTGCTGCAACCTGCGACCCTGACGGCTTCGTCTGTTGAGCAAAGCGTCGGACGCACCGATGACGCCAAAGCGCCCGGGGACTGGATCCCTGAGCAAGCTGGGCACATGCTTCGCGCTATGCCCTCTAACACGCGCCTGGAGCCGACGCGGTCACTATTGTGGGTAAACACGGAATGATCTCGGCGCGCAGCTCACGCGCTGACCGTTGGACGGACCATGACTAAAAGCAGCTCAATCAAGAGCATTCCGACGATAGTATTAGGGCTGCTGTGCTCCGGTCCGGCAGCCGGGTTTGCGCAGGAGGTCGAGGTGCCTGAGTTGTCGGTCGGTCAAGTCTGGGAGTACGCAACTCGCCCAAACGAATCAGATTCGCGAGTGGTCATCTGCCGACTGGAGTCGGACGCCAAGCTGGGCCCCATCGTCCACGTACAGGTGCGAGGGGTCGAAATCGAGAATCCAAATGCGCCGAGTGGGGTCACGGACTTCATAGGACATCTTCCGTTTTCGGCCGATTCGTTGCAGGCCAGTCTCCGTCAATTGGAGACCGTTGAAGCTCAAGCGCCCGATTGCGAGGAAGGCTATCGCACTTGGCGCGAGGCTTTCGATGCAGGGCAAGCAGGGATCTTCACCGTCTCAGTTGCTGAGGCCGTGACATTCCTGGAGCGGGCATTCGGTGGCTGAGCCGTCCAACACGCGCCTGGAGCCGACGCGGGACCATTATGGGCAATTGACTCATGATCTGGGCGCGCAACTCTGGCGCTGACCGTAGGACGCGCGAGTAGAGGACACGGCCTGACCCGGTCTTGCCGCCACCACTCCACAAACACCAGGAGGGCTCAATGTCCTTCGATTACTCGGCCGAGAGCCGTCGACTCCAGGATCACTACGATACACGTCGGCTCGCGGACCGGCTTGCCGATGTAAAAGTGCACGAGCGCTTCACGGCGTCCGACCGCGAGTTCATCGAAGAACGTGACATGTTCTTCCTCGCCACCGTCGACGAATGGGGACATCCGACGTGTTCGTACAGGGGCGGCGATCCGGGGTTCGTGACCGTGGTGGATGACACTGCCCTGGCATTTCCGAACTACGACGGAAACGGTATGTACGTCTCTATGGGCAACGTCAGCCAGACCGGGCACGTGGGGCTCCTGTTCATCGACTTCCAGGCACGTCGCCGGCTCCGCGTCGATGGCATTGCCGAACTGGCTCTCAACCACCCTTTCCTCGATCGATATCCCGAAGCCCAGTTCATGGTGGTGGTGCGGGCGCGCGCCATCTATCCCAACTGCCCCCGCTACATCCACCACTACGAGCTCGTCGAGCGGTCTCCGTTTGTCCCACGCCCCCAGGTCTCGACTCCCACGCCGGATTGGAAGCGCTCGGATTGGGCCCGAGACGTCCTCCCGTCCGGGGACCGCGCCCTTCGGGGGGAGCCCTAAGACTTGGCGGCGTCGCGTTCTAACAAGCGCTAGCAGCTGACGCGGGCTAGATTTTCGATGGTCGCTTCGCTCCCTGGCACTCCAGCCGCGCAGCTGAAGCGCAACTCCGTTAGGAGGCAACTGCCTGAATCGCCGAGGTTGCAGCATTCTCTATTGGAGCTGCCGTGCAGAAAAGTGAACTCCGGGAGTGGCTCAGCGTTGCCGCTGTGGTGGTTGGTCTCGTG
>JARRPS010000190.1:0-6040 GCA_037382625.1 Gemmatimonadota bacterium
CGGACGGGTGCCTGACCGCGAAGCTTCAGGTGCCTGTACATCTCGATCGACTGGTCCGTGGGCACACGGGTGTCCTCCTTCCCGTGCATGATGAGCAGCGGCGTCTTCGAGCTGTCAGCCCAGAAGATCGGACTGCGCTCGAGGAAGAACTGCCAGTCTTCCCAGGGATACATCCTCTGGTGGACGAGATACATTTCCTCCGGGATGTCGCTGACTCCGTCTTTCGAGATCGTATTCGCGATCCCGACGAACATCACCCCGGCCGCGAACCGGTGGGAGTAGCGCGTGGTCAGCCAGCCCGTGGCGTAGCCGCCGTAGGAGCCGCCCGTCACTCCGACCCGATCGCCATCGGTCACCCCGGCCTCGATCAGGTGGTCCACCCCGTCCACGATGTCGTCGAATTCCTTCCCGGCGAAGTCGCGGTGGTCCAGCATGCTGAATTCGACGCCGCGGCCCGTGCTGGCACGGTAGTTCGGGTAGAAAACGGCGAATCCGTCAGCCGCCGCGACCTGGCCGAGTGTGGAATAGCCGGTCATCCAACCGTTCCGCTGATGAGCCTCCGGGCCGCCGTGCACCACGACGATCGTCGGAGCGTCATCGCGTCCGTCGAGCGGTCGGATCAGTATTCCCTCGAGCCGCAGGCCGTCCGCCGCGGTCCACTCGACGGGCTCCTGCGAGGCGAGACGACGGTCGGCCAACCAGGGATTGGAGTCGGTGATCCGGCGCGGCTCCGCTCCTCCCTCGCTCACGTAGAGCTCATTCGGGTGCGAAGGGGTCTGTCCGACGAAGGCCATGGTCTCCGACCCGACAGGCGCGGAAATCCCGGCCAGGATCGGTCCGCCCGTTTCGATCAGTGTGCGGTCCCGCGACCCGTCCGTGCGCACCGTTCCGACCCGGGTCTCGACTCCCTCCTCCGACAGATACGCCAGAGTCTCATCGTCCCGCCAGGCGAAGCTCGCGATATGTCCCTGGAGACCCGGGAGCAGATCCCGGAAGCTGCCATCCGAAAGCCGCGCGACCATCAGACGGCCTTCTTTCGGGTCGTTGATCGACTCCCCCGACACGAACGCCACATGTTCTCCGTCAGGACTGAAGCCCACCTGGCCCAGCTTGCCCGGATTCTCGATCCGCGCCAGGACGGCGCCGGTCTCGGCATCGACGACTCGCAGCCTGCGCTTCATGTAGCGGTCGTCGATGAGCGGAGTGGGAGCAAGAGCCACGACGAGGCTCCGGCCGTCCGGCGCCCAGTCGATCACACTCGCATTTCCCTCGAGGTCGAGGACACGGGCCGATCCCTCCCGGTCGAGCTCGGCGACCCAGACGCGGGTGTACGGATCATCCTCCTCGTAAACCTCCTGCCGGAAGCCCCGTTTCCGCATCTTCTCCCGATATTCAGGCTCCGTGTCCCGGGCCAGAAACGCGACCCGCCGCCCGTCGGGGCTCAGGGCATAGGCCGGCCACTGGAATCGCGTACAGCGATGTTCCATCGTCTCCTTCCCGATTCGCGAGATAGGTGACAGAGGCACCATCCGGCGTCCAGCCCGGCGCGCCGACCCGCAGGTCTCCGCCCACGAATTCCCGGGTGCCCCCCGTCGCCACGTCCATCACGTGCAGCCTGCGCCAGGCCACGCCGTCATCTTCCGTAAGGGGGTCGCGGGGTACGTTGAGCAGGTATGCGATCCTCTGCCCGTCGGGAGACACAATCGGACTCGAGACGGTCCGAATTCGTGACACGTCGTGCGGGGTCATTCCTCCGTTCGGTGCCTGGGCCGTCACCGGAGCGACCGAGATCGCCGCGAATGCCAGCCCGCCGGCGCAGGCCCGCATCCACTGCCTCATCGTGGGGAACCGCATCCCTGTCATCTCCTTGTTTGATCGAAACTCATTGCTCAGAAGGGCGACTCCTCCAGAATCCGGCTCACTTCGTCCCACGCACCCGGATTCCAGGCGGGAGCGATGTCGTTCTGGGCCACCTCCCAACCGACCCGGAAAGCGAGTCGGGAGACGCGCGTCAGCTTGTCCACGTCGATCGCTTCCACCTCGTCGGAGGGAGCGTGGTAATCCTCGTGCAGCCACGTCGTGTAGAAGACGGCCGGAACCTGTTTCCGAACGAAAGCGACATGATCGCTGCGGAAGAATGCATTCTCCGACGGGTCGGGGTCGGGGGCGATCACCAGGCCGAGCTCCGGGAGCGCGGCGGCCACCTGTTCCGACAGGGGTCCCAGTGAGCTGTACTCGCCCCCGATCGCGATCAGGGTATCGGGCGCATTGCGACCGACCATGTCGGCATTGATGTTCGCGATCACTCCCTCGATCGGAACGGTGGGGTTCTCCGCCCAGTAATTCGCCCCCAGAAGTCCCTTCTCCTCACCGCTCACCGCCAGGAAGAGGACAGAACGCTTGGGCGGCTCGGGCAAGGATGCGAACGCTTCCGCGACCTCCAGGACCAGTGCCGTGCCCGAGGCGTCGTCGTCGGCCCCGTTATAGATCGAATCGCCCTCGGCGTCCGGCGTGCCGATACCCACGTGGTCGAAGTGCGCGGTATAGACGACGTAACTCGCCCTGAGAGCCGGATCGGATCCCGGCAGCAGAGCCGCCACGTTCGGCGGCTCGAACTCCTCCCGGTCCATGGCAACGCGGACCGTGAGGTCGACGCTGAGCTCCATCGGAGTGCCCGACCCCTCCACCGGGGCCACGAGATCGATCTCCTGCCCGGCCGCGGTGAACAGATCGGCGGCGGCCGACCGGAGCACACCCAGCACCGGAATATCCTGGGCGGGGAGTCCTCGCACCTGTCCGGCGATGGAAGGAATCGCCTCGGACGGAATCGCCGGGTTGAGGATGATCAGCAGACCCGCGGCACCCGACTGCACGGCGTATCCGATCTCGGCGAAGAGTTCCATGCCCAGCCCGGGTCCACTGGTGACTGCGACGATCCGACCCTCCGCTTCCGGGGGATAGGCGTGGTCTCCGACTGCTCCCCCGTAGACCGCGCCCGCGCGAAGTCTCTCGTGATCGGGGCCCACCGGCATGGCGAACCATTGCTCCCCGAAGGCGAGAGTGGCGCCGCCGCCGTCACCTTCTGCCGTGAGGCGCGACGATTCGGCATCGAACGAAGCGCTGAGATAGGGATAACGCTGAAGCCAGTCCCCATCATCTCCCGCCGGCGTAAGGCCGAGTGCCTCGAATCGGCGCGCGATGTACTCCGCGGCAGCTTCGAGCCCGGGACTGGGCGTATCGCGTCCGGCCAGTTCGTCACTCGCCAGAAATGCTACGTGGCCGAGAATCCCGGCCGAGTCGATCCGTGTGGCTGCTGACGACACGGCCGCATACGGGTCGGGCGCGACATCGGGAGCCGGCGAGGATGAGCAGGCTGCCAGCACACTGATCAGGATCGCGGCAGACACTGCTTTGCCGCTGAAGCGAGTCCCTTCCATCTCTTCCTCCGCCGGGCGTGGAACGGTCGATTGCGAGCCGGGCCGCGATCACAGGGGCCAGATGCGACCCGTCCGATATTGACCCTCGCTCACAGCACGGGGCAAGTCGCACTTCCGGCCTGGAGTCTCGCGATGTATGCCGACGGTGATCATTTTCGTTCCATGTTCGAATCGCCTCCGCTACTGGGACTCAAGGTCCTCGAGCTGGCCGGTGTCCTGGCGGGACCGGCGGCGGGGATGTTCCTCGCCGAGCTGGGCGCCGAAGTGCTCAAGATCGAGAATCCCTCCACGGGCGGAGACGTGACACGGGGCTGGCGCCTCCCCGATGAGCCCCCGGAGACCGATGTCACGGCGTACTTCTGTGCGGCGAACTGGGGCAAGCGCTCGATGGCCGTGGACCTCAGAGATCCGGAAGGTCTCGCGCTGGTCCGGGATCTCGCGCGGGAGAGCGACGTGGTGCTCGCGAGTTATCGCCCCGGCCAGGCCGAGGAGCTCGGCGTGGACGCCGACACCCTTCTGGCTCACAACGAGCGTCTGATCTACGCGGAGGTGACCGCATACGGAGCCGAGGATGACCGGCCCGGCTATGATGCGCTCCTCCAGGCCGGAACCGGATTCATGTCGATCAACGGTGAGCCCGGGTCCCGTCCCCTGAAGATGCCCGTGGCCCTCATGGACCTGCTCGCAGCGCACCAGTTGAAGGAAGGCGTTCTCCTCGCCCTGCTGCTGCGCGAAAGGACGGGACGCGGCCGACATCTGTCCACTTCGCTCATCAGATCCGGACTCGCGTCGCTGGCGAACCAGGGCACCGGCTGGCTCGCCACAGGGACTGTGCCGATCGCGCTCGGATCCGGGCACCCCAGCATCGTGCCCTACGGCGAGGTCTGGGAGTGCGCCGAAGGAGAACCGATCGTTCTCGCGGTCGGAACCGAGCGGCAGTTCCACCGGCTCTGCGAAGCCGTGGGCGACCCGCGTCTCGCGACAGATCCCCGATTCGCGACCAACGCGGACCGTGTGATTCATCGGGACGCTCTGCGCACGGAGCTGGCGCCGCGACTCGCTCGGCTGTCCCGGGCGGAGATCCTGTCGACGCTGCAGCGGATGGCGGTTCCGGCGGGCCCGGTCCTGGATGTGGGCGAGGCCTTGAGCGGGCCCGATGCCTCGCCCCTTCTGCTGCGTTCGCATGGACGCATCGGCCTGCGGACCGTGGCGCTCGACGAGGGCATCGAAACGAGTACCAACCTGCGTCCCCCGCCACACCTCTCCGAGGACGCCCGGGAGATCCTCGAGAAGGACCTGGCCCTCACCTCGACCGCGTGTGAGCGGCTCTTCGAACTCGGTGTCGTTCTCGCGCCCGGATCCCACGATGTCTGACGTCGAGCGAGCACCGACCGACTGGATCGTGACGCCGCCGCCCACGCCGTGGCTGCCGATCGTCGGGGACGACCGTCGGTTTCCCGTCGGCCGGATCTGGTGCGTGGGCCGCAACTACGAAGCGCACGCTCGGGAGATGGAGGAACTCTCCCACCGTCGGACGACAGGAGAGGCGCCCTTCTTCTTCCTGAAACCCGCGACGGCGCTGGCGCCCGGAGGAGGGCCGGTCCCCTACCCCGGCGAAACGGAGCTGCTGCATCACGAAGCCGAGCTCGTGGTCGCGCTGGACAAGCGCGGCAAGAACCTGTCCGAATCCGAGGCAGAGCGTCTGGTCCTCGGATACGGTGTCGGCCTCGATCTGACCCGGCGCGACCGGCAGAACGAGGCAAAGGCCCGCGGCCGTCCGTGGAGCCTCGCCAAGGGCTTCGACAAGTCGGCTCCCTGCTCCGCCCTGGAGCCCGCGACCCGCGTCGGGCATCCGCGAAGCGGGCGAATCACGGCGAGTGTGAACGGAGAGATCCGGCAGGACGCCGACCTCTCGGATATGATCTGGCAGGTGCCGCGCGTCATCGCCCTGCTTTCCCGGCAGATCGAGCTGCTTCCCGGGGATCTCCTGTTCACCGGAACGCCGGCGGGCGTGGGGCCTCTCGAGGTCGGTGATGAAATCGTGGCGCGGATTTCCCGGGTGGGCCGACTCGAAGTGAAGATCGTGGCGCCCGATCGCGGAACGGAAACGACCGGGACGGCGGGACCGGTGCGTTGACCTAGGCGAGGAATCGCTCTCGAACGTGCGGCTCCGGAACGGGACATCGATCGAACCGGCCGAACCAGCGATAACGACGCCGGGCCACCATCGCGTAGGCCCGCTCTCTCCAGCTCGCCGGAACGACGCGAACGGCCTCCAGCATCGACCACGGCGGACCGAGTCGTCGGGCAATCCGCAAGGCTGCGTCGGCTCCGGCGTAGCTCCGTCCGCCCTCCACCAGGACCACACTGTCCGGCGCCGGATCTTCCTCGAAGGCCCCTGCCAGCAACCTCCGTCCGACATCGGATTCGAGGGGAGCGAAGCGGAACACGGCGTCCCGGTCCGCCGCGATGATGAAGCGAACGGCGGCGTGACAGAGGTGACACACGCCGTCGAAGAGTACGATCGGATGCTCCTCGGTCGCTTCGGTCATGCATGAATCGTAACCGGAGATCGATTGACGCGGAACGCGGCGCTCCCGAGG
>JARRPS010000191.1:0-4667 GCA_037382625.1 Gemmatimonadota bacterium
GACCCCGACTCGATCGCCGTGATGCTGGACGAGTTCGGAGCCGGGGGCATGAGAGTGCTTCGGGGGGTGGAAGACATTCCCGCTTACCGGAACGGGCTGAACAACACCACCACGGCGCGAGGCCTGCTGGAACTGTTCGACGCGCTGGGCTCCGGGCGCGCCGCGACCGTGGAGTCGACTGGCGAGATGATCCAGATCCTCCTGGGGCAGGCGTTCAACGACGCGATTCCGGCGGGCCTTCCCGAAGACGTTCCGGTCGCGCACAAGACCGGCTGGATCACCGCGGTCGACCACGACGGCGGACTCGTCCTTCCGCCCGGTGGCTCTCCCTACGTGCTCGTGGTGCTGACGAGCGGAGTCGAAGACGAGGCGGTGACCCGCGCAGCCGCTGCCGACGTCAGCCGGCTGGTGTGGGACTGGCGGCAGGAACGGACCCCGGCTCCTCGGAACTGAGCGCGGCTCCTACCTCGCCGGCACGGTCGAGCGACCACTTGGCCATCACGGGGCCGACCAGCTCGTGCACCGCCACCATCCCGACGAAGAAACCGTAGAGCTCGGCGCCCCAGGTCGGGAACTCGCGTGACAGCAGTTCGGCCATCCCCAGCGCCACGCCGGCCTGCGAGACGAAGGCACCCCATGCCGTTCTTCGCACCGCGTCGGGCGAACCGCCGATCCGGCCACCCCAGTCCGTCCCCAGGAAGATCGCGAGAGCGCGCACACCGACGAGCACGAACGCCCAGACCCACACTTCGGCAAGCTCGGCGAGGTGAACCGAGGCGCCCGCGAGGCTGAAGAACACGGCGTACAGGGGAAGAGACGCCGCCTCCAGGGCCTCGACGAACCGGGTTCCTTCGACGGGCAGGAGATTCTCGATCGCGAACCCGGCGGTCAGCGCCATGAGCAGGAGCTCGAGGTGGAGCATCGCCGCGATTTCGACCATGATCCAAGCCATGGCGATCGTAAAGAGAACGAGATGCTCGTTCACCCAGCGCAAGTAGGCGGCGATCGCGAGACCGACCACGAGACCGCCGATCAGGGAACCTCCGATCTCCCGGGCGAGGTCCGCCACCGCGCCTTCCCGAGCCGCACCGGGCTCGACCAGCGAGTAGGTCGCCGACAATGCGATCGCGAAGAGGATGATCACCAGCACGTCCTTCAGCACCGTGACCCCGAGGATCGTCGTCGATACCGGCCCTTTCGACTTCGTATCGGTGATCACGGCGATCGCGACGGAAGGACTGCTGGCGACCGCGATGGCGGCGAAGGAGATCGCCACGGCGAGAACGACATTCCAGGGCTGGCCTTCGGTGAACGGGAGGAAACCACGCAGCAGGACGACCGCCGCGCCGACGAAGAGCAGGATGGTCACCGTCTGCACCAGGGTGATCGATGCGAGGGACTGATAGGAGCCGCGTAGACGGCGAAGATTGAGCTCGCCGCCGGCGGTAAGGGCGATCAGGGCAATGGCCAGCCCGCTGAAGGGGCGCAGGTCGGTCACTTCGGCGTCCGATAGGAAGCCGAGGACGCTCGGCCCGATCACCAGGCCGACGATGATGTATCCGGTGACCCGGGAGAGGCCGAGACGGTTCGCCACCTGCCCGCCGATGAACGCGGTCAGCAGCAGGATCCCCAGGTTGAGCGTCTCGGCCGCGCCGGGTATCGGGGCCGGATCGATCGCGCGGAGCACCCATATCGCGAACAGGAGAACGGCGAGCGCGAGGCTGCGAGACAGGGCTCCTTTCCAGTCCCGTTCGCCGTGTCCGCTCACGCGTCGGGCTCGCTCACGCGCAGTACCGCCGACCCGTCGATTCCGTCACGCTTGAGTCGAATCAGAGCCTCGTTCGCTTCCTCGAGGGCGAATTCCGTCACCCGAGCTGCCACCGGAACGGCAGCCGCCTCCGCCAGCAGGCCCCGACCGTCCTCCCTCGTGTTCGCCTCGACGCTCGTGAGGGTCTTCTCGTGGAAGAGGCATGGCTCGTACTCGAGCTCCGGCACCGGGGTCATGTGGATGCCGGCGCAGGCGACGGTGCCGCCGGCGCGGATCCCACGAAGCGCGTCGGGCACGATCGTTCCGGCCGGTGCGAAGATGATCGCTCCGTCTGCGGGCACGGGCGGGCGCTCGCCCTCCCCGCCCACCCACTCGGCTCCCATGCGGCGGGCGAGCTCCCGGTGACTCTCGCCGCGAGTGACGACGTCCACCGTACAGCCCCGATGCCGGGCCAGCTGCATCACGACATGCGCGGAAGAGCCGAATCCGTACAGGACGATCCTGCCGCCGGGAGCCACGGCAGAGCGCTCGAGCGCCCGATACCCGATGATCCCCGCGCAAAGCAGAGGAGCGACCGCCAGATCATCGAATCCAGCGGGCAGGTGATAGGCATACGCGGCGGACACCACGGCGTACTCGGCGTACCCTCCCGGCTCGTGATACCCGGTATAGCGGGATTTCCGGCAGAGGTTCTCCCGGCCGTTCAGGCAGTCGTCGCAGACTCCGCAGGTGTCACGCAGCCATGCGATGCCGGCGCGGTCGCCGATTTCGAAACCGTCGGCTCCCGGCCCCAGCGCATCCACGACCCCGACGACCTGGTGTCCCGGGACCATGGGGAGGGTCTGCTGCGGGAGATCGCCCTCGATCACGTGCAGGTCGGTCCGGCAGACGCCGCAGACCGTCACCCGCAGCCGGATTTCGTTCCGCCCCGGCTCCGGCGTCGGCAGTTCCACGAGCTCCAGGGGACTCGTTTCGATCGGAGAGATCGTTCTCAGGAGCATCGCCCTCATCCTGACCTCCTTCCCACCGGGCAGCGACCGCGAAACGACAGGTGTTCTTTCTGCGTACGACGCAGTGGCCGCACGGTCGAAACGTATGCTGTGGCGGCTTCCCTGACGATCCGTCGAGCGCGGGCACTCGCCGCGCCCGAAAAGAGCGGCAGGGCCCGTTCGAATCCTGGAGAGGCTCAAATGACAAGACCTGTATCCGCGGCGTTCGGCGCGCTGGTCGCGCTGTCCGCCCTGACCGGAACGGCGACGGCACAGACTCCTGTCGAGGCGCGACCCCGACCCATTCCCTATCCGATGACCGTGTCCCCGGGGTTCGCTTCGGCGGTGGAGGCCGGTTCGCGGACGCTGGAGGGACGCCCCGGTCCCGCCTACTGGCAGCAGTCCGCCCGCTACGAGATCGAGGCCACCGTGGATCCGGCCGAGAAACGCATACAGGGCTCGACTCGGATCGTGTATCGGAACGCCTCCGAGAGCCCTCCCTCGGTCCTTCGAATACGGCTGAACCAGAACCTCCATGCCGAAGGGGCAGCTCGCCACGACCCGGCTGAAGTCACCGGCGGCTTCGACATCGAGACCATCGCGGTGGACGGCAATGAGGTCGCCGAAGATGCGACCGGCCGGCCCAGGTACGAGATCAACGGGACGATCCTGCTCGTCTGGCTATACGGACCGATGGCAGTGGGTGACACGGCCTCGGTGGCCGTCGACTGGTCCTACACGATTCCGAAGGTGGGCGCGAACGGCCGGATGGGCTGGGATGCCGACAACCTGATCTACCTGGCCTACTGGTATCCGCAGGTCGCCGTGTTCGACGACGTCATCGGCTGGCAGGACGATCCATTCCTGGGGCGGGCGGAGTTCCATGCCGACTTCGCCGACTACGACGTCCGCCTCACGGTTCCGGCCGGGTGGACGGTAGTGGGGACGGGAGAGCTGCAGAATCCCGAAAGGACGCTGGCCCCCTCCGTCCGGGAGCGGTTGCGTCGGGCGGAGTCGAGCGATGAAGTCGTTCACGTTCTCACGGCGGACGACTTCGGGCCGGGCTCGGCGACCATGGGATCCGAAGGCGATCTCCTGACCTGGCACTACACGGCCGAGAAGGTCCGCGACGTGGCCTACTCGCTGACCCGGGAATCGCTATGGGACGCCGCGCGCACGCCCGTCGGCGACCGGAACGGCGACGGCGACATCGACTATTCGCGGGTGGATGCCCTGTATCGCGCGGAGGCCACCGGCTGGCCTGACGCGGTCGGCTACGCGCAGCACGCGATCGCCTTTCTCTCGGAGTACCTGGATTATCCGTATCCATGGTCGCACATGACGGTCGTGGAGGGCGAGAACATCATCGGCGGCGGCATGGAATACCCGATGATGACTCTGATCGGAGCATTCAACGGGAGGCCTGCGGCTGCCCTGTACGGGGTGATCGCCCACGAGCTCGGGCACATGTGGTTCCCGATGATCGTGAATTCCGATGAGATCCGCTGGGCGTGGATGGATGAGGGCACGACCGTGTTCAACACGGCGCAGGCCTCGGCGGACTACTTCCCGGGCACCGATCCCGAGCAGACCGAGATCTTCCAGTACCTCGGGGCCGTTGCGGCCGGATTCGATGCGACCATGATGCGTTGGACCGACTGGGAGTATCCCACGGCATGGGGCGTGGCGGCGTATCCGAAACCGGCGGCTGCCATGATCGCACTGCGCGAGATCATGGGGGACGAAGCCTTTCTCGAGGCGTTTCGGGGCTACATCGACACCTGGGCCTACAAGCACCCGAAGCCGGAGGACTTCTTTCACTGGTTCGAGCAGGCCAGCGGGCAGGACCTGGACTGGTTCTGGCGCAGCTGGTACTACGAGCAGTGGACCCTGGACCACGCGCTCGCCTC
>JARRPS010000192.1:0-4639 GCA_037382625.1 Gemmatimonadota bacterium
CGACTCGTAGGCACACTGGCCAGCGTCCATCTCGAGGAGGGCCGCGAATTCGGGCCCGAGGACCTGCGACTGCTGAACCTTTTCGCTCCGCAGGCCGCGATCGCGATCGAGAACGCGCGGCTGTACACGGAGGCGCAGCAGACCGCCGGCGAGCAGCGAGCCGTGCTGGATACCCTCACCGACCTCTCCTCGGAGCTCGAGCTCTCCCGGCTCCTTCAGACCGTGGTCGACCGCGCCGTCGCGCTGCTGCGGGTAACGGGCGGCGAGCTCGCGATCTTCGACGAGGGCCGACGCGAGCTGGAGATCGTCGCCAGCCACAACATCGGGTCCGATTCGATCGGTACCCGTCTCGCGATGAGCGAGGGTGCGATGGGACGTGTCGCGGAGACGCGCGAACCGCTGATCATCCCCGACTACCGGACCTTCGACGGCCGCAGCGACAAGTACGCCGACACGACGGCGCGCGGCGTCGTGGTCGTTCCCCTGATGATCGGAAGCCGTCTGGTCGGAACCCTCGCGAGCGTCCATCTCGAGGAGGGCCGCGAGTTCGGTCCCGAGGACCTCCGGCTCCTGAACCTGTTCGCGCCGCAGGCCGCCATCGCGATCGAGAACGCCCGCCTGTACACCGAAGCGAAGCGGCAGCGGCAGTATTTCCAGACCGTGGTCGAGAACAGCCCGGTCGCCATCGTCACGCTGGACCTGGACGGGCGGATCGCCTCTCTGAATCCGGCGTTCGAGACGCTGTTCGGGTACCCACCCTCGGAAGCGCTGGGCCGCGATCTCGACGAACTGATCACGACGGGCGAGACGAAGCTCGAGGCGAAGCGCCGCACGCAGCAGGTATTCGCGGGCGACATCACCGAGCTGCTCGAGGCGCGACACGACGCCGAGGCGGCCAGCCGGGCCAAGAGCCAGTTCCTCGCGAGCATGAGCCACGAGCTTCGCACGCCGCTGAACGCGATCATCGGGTACAGCGAGATGCTTCAGGAAGATGCGGAAGAGGAGGGCCAGGAGGAGTTCGTGCCGGATCTCCAGAAGATCCATTCTGCCGGCCGGCACCTGCTCGCTCTGATCAACGACATCCTCGACCTCTCGAAGATCGAGGCGGGCAAGATAGAGCTCTACCTCGAGAGCTTCGATGGCGGCGAGGTGATCGAGCAGGTCGTGACCACGATCCAGCCGCTGATCGAGAAGAACGGGAATATTCTCGAAGTCCGTGGCGCGGACGAGATCGGCCTGCTCCGTTCGGACTCGACCCGTCTCCGTCAGGTGCTTCTCAACCTTCTCTCCAACGCGTCGAAATTCACCGAAGAGGGACACATCACCCTCGAGGCGGAGCGCATTGCAGCGGCCGACTCCGAAGGAGACTGGGTGTCGATCGCCGTCCGCGACACCGGCATTGGAATGAGCGATGAGCAGCTCGGCCGGCTGTTCGAGGCGTTCAGTCAGGCGGAGGCTTCCACATCCAAGCGCTTCGGCGGAACCGGCCTCGGCCTGGCGATCAGCCGCAGCTTCTGCCGACTGATGGGCGGAGACATCTTCGTCGACAGCGAGCCCGGCGTCGGATCGACCTTCACGGTTCGCATTCCCGTTGAAGCACCCGAGTCCCCGCGGGACGTTTCCCCCGATTCAGCGGCCGGGTCTTCGAGCGGTGGCGGCACGGAGCCAGACGCATCGGCCCAGGAGGCCGTGGGTACGATCCTCACCGTCGATGATGATCCGGAGGCCCGTTCCCTGCTCCGCCGCATCCTCGAGCGGGAGAGCTTCCGGGTCGTAGAGGCGGCCGACGGTCTCGAAGGCCTGCGAATGGCTCGAGCGAACCGCCCGGATTGCATCACGCTCGACGTGATGATGCCGGGAATGGACGGCTGGGAGGTGCTCACGGAGCTCAAGCGGGACCCGGAGCTCGCGGGAATCCCGGTCATCATGTTGAGCATTCTGGATGAACGGAATCTGGGGTTCTCGCTCGGCGCCTCGGACTACCTGACGAAGCCGGTCGATCGCGAGAGACTGCGTGAGGTGCTGGCCCGGTTCACGGACGAATCGGATCGGGCTACGGTATTGATCGTCGAAGATGATCCGGGAACTCGGGAATCGCTCCGACGCACCTTCGAGCGGGAAGGCTGGGCGGCTCACACGGCGGAGCACGGTCGTGCGGCGCTGGAACGACTCGACGGTCTGCGTCCGACGCTCATTCTGCTCGATCTCATGATGCCCGAGATGGATGGCTTCGAGTTTCTCGAATCACTCCGCGCCCTGCCCGGCGGTGCGGAGATTCCGGTGGTGGTGCTCACCGCGATGGACCTCTCCGCGGAGGACCGTGCGAGATTGAACGGAGGCGTCGAGCGGGTGGTGTCGAAGGGTGGCGAACCGGCGGATGGCCTGGTCACGGAGTTGCGAAGGCTCGTCGCGACGCCGGGCCTGCCGGAGCCCGCTTCATGAGCGGCGGCGGCACGTCCGGTGCCAACGGCCGACGACGCCAGGCAGCCCTGCTCAGACTGAGCACGGCGATCGCCGCGGCGGAGGAAGAAACGGAAATCTGCCACGCGGTCGCGGACGGCCTCTACGATGAGGCACTCGGATACGACTTCGTCGCGGTCCTGCTCGTCGACAGAGCGACGGGTGATCGGGTCCTCGTGGCGAGCCGAGGCCGCGCAGACGCACCCGAGGGACTGCACGTGAAGCCGGGCGTCGGCCTCAGCGAGCGCCCGCTCCTCGACGGACGGCTCCACTACACGCCCAAGGTCACGCAGGACACCCGGTATCTGCCGACCCGCAACGAGGGCTCGGAGGTGGACCTCCCTCTTCTCGTGAACCGCGATCTGGTTGGAGTTCTCGTGGTCGAGAGCGATCGACCGGACGCATTCGGCCCGGAGGACTTCGAGATCCTCCAGGCCGCCGCCAACCAGGCGGGGATCGCGATCGGCCGCGCCCGTCTACTCGCCGCTGCCCAGCGACGGGCCGACGAGGAGGAGGCGCTGCGGGCGACGATGTCCGACCTCTCCGCGCAGCTCGAGCTCTCGACCCTGCTGCAGTCCGTGCTCGAGCGGGCCGTTGGGCTCCTCGGGGTCAGCCATGGGGAGCTCGCAATCTTCGAGCCCTCCAGTCAGGACCTGGTCGTCGTCGCCGGACACAACGTCGGCGAGCGAGACACGATCGGCACCCGGATGGCGATCGGCGAGGGGGCCATGGGGCATGTCGCGCGCACGCACGAGCCGCTCGTCATTCCGAACTACCGGGAGTGGGCCGGGCGCTCCGAGCAGTACGAGGAAGTCGAGTTCGTCAGCGTCATGGTCGCTCCGCTGCTGATTGGAGGCCGGCTGGTCGGAGCGCTCGCGTTCATGGACAAGAACCCTGACCGGGAGTTCGGCGAGGAGGACCTCCGGCTTCTGAACCTGTTCGCCCGCCACGCGGCGATCGCGATCGACAACGCGCGCCTGTTCACGGCCGAGCGTCGACGGGCGAGCGAACAGCAGGCGCTTCTCGACACGCTCAAGGATCTCTCCGGGGAGCTCGAGCTGTCGAAGGTTCTTCACGGGGTTCTCGAGCGGGCGGTCACGCTGCTCCAGGTCGCGGGCGGGGAACTGGCGACCTGGGACCCTGTCCGCCAGGACCTCGAGATCGTGGCCAGTCACAACATGGGAACGAACGCGGTCGGGACTCGCATGGCGCTCGGAGAGGGCGCCATGGGACAGGTGGCGGAGACCTCCGAGCCGCTGGTCATTCCCCGCTACCAGGAGTGGATCAGCCGGTCGGAGAAGTACACGCAGAGCGTGGTGCAGACGGTGATGGCCGTGCCGCTTCTGATCGGCTCCCGCCTCGTAGGCGTGATCGCCGCGGTACATTCCGAGCCGGACCGGGAGTTCGGCGAGGAAGATCAGCGTCTGCTGGAGCTGTTCGCACCGCAGGCGGCGATCGCGATCGAGAATGCCAGCCTCTTCACGGAATCGCGGCGGCAGAAGCAGTACTTCGAGGAGCTGGTGCGCAACAGTCCGGTCGCGATCGTCACACTCGACACGTCGCACGATGTCGTAAGCTGCAACCCGGCCTTCGAGAAGCTGTTCGGTTACACGGGCGACGAGATCCGCGGTCGCAACCTGGACGATCTGATCACGACGCCGGATACGCGCGTGGACGCGATGGGCTACACACAGCAGGCCCTGGCACGGAACCCGGTCAAGATCATCTCGCGGCGCCGACGGAAGGACGGCCGGCTGCTGGACGTCGAAGTTCTCGGCGTCCCGGTCCTGGTCGACGGAAAGCCCGAGGGTCTGATGGCCCTGTATCACGACATTACCGAACTGCTGCAGGCCCGCGAGGAAGCGGAGTCGGCGAACCGGGCGAAGAGCCAATTCCTGGCCAACATGAGCCACGAGCTGAGGACCCCGCTGAACGCGATCATCGGCTACAGCGAGATGCTCGCCGAGGACCTCGCGGACGACGGCGACGGGGAGCACGTGCCCGATCTCGAGAAGATCGGCACCGCCGGCAAACACTTGCTTTCGTTGATCAACGAGATTCTCGATCTGTCCAAGATCGAGGCCGGCAAGATGGAACTCTACCTCGAGCGTTTCGACGCCGATGCCGCGATCGAAGAGGTGGTCACCACGATCAAACCCGTCGCCGCACAGAATGAGAA
>JARRPS010000193.1:0-4631 GCA_037382625.1 Gemmatimonadota bacterium
TCGAGTCGCGACAGGTCGGGGAGCTGATCCGGTCTGGGATCGACATCGAAGCGGAATTCACGAATCTCGGATGAGATCACCACGGAGTCTGTGCCCAGCTCCTCTACGCGCTGGTCCAGTCCCAAGAAGGTGCGAGTACTCACCTCGCCCCCCATCCCTTCGGGCAACCGGACGCGCTGCCGCTTCTCGTGCCGGTAGGGAAGAGTCCGGCCCGGTTCCGCGCCGAGCTCGAGGCGGAGCGGCCCGGGCTCCTGGGCCTGCAGCGGGAACGGCGCGGCGTTCAGGCCGATCAACGCGAACGCGACGGCCGGGATGCGGGGCGGACAACTCCGTACACGCGCTCCTTGACGAATCATGGGAAGAGCGTACGGGGAAAAGACGATTCGCGACAGAAGGCGGTCCGGCGCTGTCCGACTTTGGGCCAAAATGACGATGCGTCGAAGAGGTCGGTCGCAGTCACCGGTCCCGGACCCTCACGCGACGGCCCCACAAGCCGGTTCCGGTGTGTCCGCTTCATCTCGCTGTCGTGAAGAAAGTTAGACGATGCTGATCGTGTCGTCGAGGAAGTCTGAATACCGCACGGGACGTTCGTACCTTCGATCGGGCCCGGCGGTTCGGGACTTGCCTTTCTTCGCGTCCCGTGAACCGGGCCCGCCTGTCCGGGCGAAACGCGTTCGTCGGACCGGAATCCGAACGAACGACCGGTAGGAGGGCACAGAGAGTGTCGGTGACCGTCATGATAGATCGACATCCTGGATCGATAGACAGGCCGGAGAGCCGGCCTGCGGGCGCCGGCCCCCCCTCCGGCCCCCGGCCGCGCGTCATGCCACCCTCTTCTCCCGTCGCAGAGAAGGCGCCTCCCGTGCAGCCGCCGACGGAAAGCGCAGCCGAACAGTACCGGGCGATCTCGGAAGTGACGGCCGACTGGGCCTATGCGCTGCACATTACGCCCGACGGACGGGCAGTCACCGACTGGATGACCCCCCACGTGCAGCAGGTTACCGGGTTCTCGCCGACGGATCTGGGTTCGGTGGATGGGTGGCTGCGAATGGTGCACAAGGACGACCGAGAGCTGATGCGCTCGCACCTGGGCACGCTGCAGGCAGGAAGATCGGACACGGTGGAATACAGGGTCGTCACGGCGACCGGTGAAACCCGATGGGTCCGAGACTACGCCCGACCACTCGATCACCCGGCGCACGGGGCCGTGGAGGTCGTCGGAGGGGTCCGTGACATCACGGCGCGGCGTCAAGCCGAGCTGGATCGAGCCCGACTCCTCTACGAGCTCGAGCTGTCGCAGGAGCGGCTGGAATCGCTGGCGAACTCGATGAGCCAGACCTTGCGTTCCTGCGTGGCGCAGGTGCTCGACTCGGTGTCGGTTCTCGAGAGCGCCACTCAGGGACCGGGATCCGATGCGAATCGGATCGAGGAGCACGTGCGCCGCCTCAAGGGAGTTACCACACTGGTCGAAGAGATCATCGGCCGGATCGACCGGCTTGCTGCCGACGAGGAGTCCCGGTCAGACTGAGGTTCCCAACCGGGGCCCCGAGCAGATCACGATGCAGCAACGTGGAGTTCCAGACGGTTCTCGACGCACCTGCGGAATTCAGCTTTGCGGGTCGCTTCTTCACTGACGCCGTTTGCCGTCAGCGCACATAACGCGCATTGTGCGTCACTCTGCCGGGACAGGCAGCCTGTTTCTCCGACATAAGAGGGACCCATGATCCGAAGATCGGCGTCGTCCAGGAGTATCCAGCTGAGGGCAGCCGTCGGCGTGCTGGCCTCGCTGTCTCTGGCGTGCGTGTCTCCCTCCACCGTGCTTGCCCAGGATGGCGACGCGGTCATCGAGCTGTCCACCTCTTCGGAGCAGGCGAAGGCGCACTTCTGGGCGGGGCTGGAGGATGCTCACAACCTCTACCTGCCCGGCGCCGTGCGACACCTGGATGAGGCTGTCGAGGCCGATCCCGACTGGGGCATCGCCCACGTAATGCGGGCTCAGTTCGCCGCCATGCCCAACTCCCAGCGCCTCGAGGACATCTCGAGGGGTATCGCCGCGATGGGCGAAGCCACCGGCGACGAACTGCTCATGGCGTCGGCGATCCTCGCCGGCCGGACGGGCAACAGCCCGGAAGCCTCGCGCATGATCGCCACCCTGCGCCGAAACAACCCCGACGACTCCTACGCGGCCTTCTGGGCCGCCCGGACCGCGGGAGCGCGCGGCAGCCAGATGGATCCCGAGGCCATGTGGGAGTCCGTAATCGAGGACTTTCCCGAGTATGCGGCGTCGTACAATGCCCTCGCCTATCATCGCTGGGGGACCAACGACCAGTCCGGCGCTCTCGAGGCCGTCCGGGACTACCTCCGCCTCGCTCCCGACCATCCCAACCCCCACGACTCCTACGCCGAGATCCTTCAGGGTATGGGGCACTACGCCGACGCACTGACCCACTATGGCCACGCGGCCGCACGCGCCGACGACTACACCGCAGCACATACGGGAATGGCGGAGACGTACGTGCTCATGGGCGAGTACGAGCAGGCCGCCGCTCACATGGAGAGGGCCGCGGAGATGTCGGCGGGAGTCGCGCAGGCGAACTTTCTGCGCGGCGCGGCAAACGCCTACATGCTGGGGGGTGATCGCTCCGAAGCCATGGACGCGCTCACAGCCGCCGCAGAGGCCGCTCCCAATGACGGCGCCCGCCAGGTCGCATATCTCCAGATGGCGCTGACGGCCGGGCTGATGGGTGAGGGCGGCGACGTGCAGGTCCACCTGGATCAAGCCGCAGGGTTAGGTGATGACACCCCCTTGTTCCACGGGATGAGCGCTTTGGCCCACGCCGCGGCAGGTCATCACGACGAGGCTGATGCGGCCGCCGGTGCCATGGGCGATGTCAATGCCTTCTGGGCCTCGATGGGCGAAGTGGCTCAAGGGCTGGCGCTGGTCAACGACGGGGACGCCGCCGGTGCAATGGACGCCCTGAGCGGCGCCGATATGACCAACCCCATGGTCCAGGCGGTGATGACCCTGGCCCTGGACGACCTGGACCGGGATGCAGAAGCTGAAGCACTCCGCTCCGACGTGCTGAACCGCCGGATGTTGAATCTGACGAATCCCTTTGTCGGGGCATCCCGGTATCTGGTGGGAGAGCACTAGGCACCGGAGTGGAGGGTCGTGCTCCAGCCTCCAGCTTCGGTCACGGCCCGGGACGACATGCGTCATTTCCACAGGGAAGCTTAACCGTGGATGGCCGCGATCCGTTCCTGGAGGCTGGAGACCGACAGCCGACGGCTGCGCAGCGCAATGATCGCATCGGCCGCCGCCGATGCCGCGGAGAGCGTGGTCGTGTAGGGAACTCCACGCGAGATCGCCGCCTGACGAATCATGTAGTCGTCGATCTGGGCGTCTTTCCCGAGAGGCGTGTTCACGAGCAGCTGAATCTCGCCGGAGAGAAGGCGGTCGAGGATGTGAGGGCGTCCTTCGTGGACCTTGAATACCGTCTCGCACGGGACGCCCCGTCGACGCAGGTATTCTGCCGTGCCCGCTGTAGCCGCGATCTCGAAGCCGAGCTCGTGCATGCGCCGGATGATCGGGGTCACGGCCGGCTTGTCGCGGTCATGCACCGTCACCACGACGGTGCCTGACAACGGCAGTGAACCGTCGGCCGCGATCTGCGCTTTGGCGAACGCGAGCCCGAAGCTGTCGGCGAATCCCATCACCTCACCCGTCGACCGCATCTCGGGTCCAAGCAGCGGATCCGCATCCGGAAACTTGTTGAATGGGAAGACCGCCTCCTTCACCGCGACGTTGAGGAGGGGGAGATCGTCCGGCAGGTCCATGTCATTCAGCTTCTCGCCGAGCAGAACCCGCGCCGCGACCCGCGCCAGCGGCACCCCGGTCGCCTTGCTGACGAAAGGTACCGTTCGGCTGGCACGCGGATTCACCTCGATCACGTACACGCGGCCGTCGTGCACCGCGTACTGAACGTTCATCAGGCCGACAACGCCCATCTCCTCGGCGAACGAGCGAGTGTGATGTCGCATCTCCGCGATGTGGTCGTCACGGAGAAGGTAGGGCGGAAGTACACAGGCCGAGTCACCGGAGTGGATGCCGGCTTCCTCGATGTGCTGCATCACGCCACCGATCAGCACTCGGTCGCCATCGCAGACCGCGTCCACGTCGGCCTCGAATGCATCCTCCAGGAAACGGTCGATCAGCACGGGGTGCTCGGGGGAAGCCTGCGCGGCACGGGTGAAATACTCGCGCAGCGTTTCCTCATCGTAGACGATCTCCATGGCACGCCCGCCGAGCACATAGCTCGGACGCACGAGCACCGGGTACCCGATCCGATGCGCGATGCCCAGCGCTTCGCCGAGACTGGTGGCCGTGCCGGCTTCGGGGGTGGCGATCCCGAGCCGCTCCGTGAGCGCCTCGAACTTCCGCCGGTCCTCCGCGTCATCGATCGCCTCCACGCTCGTGCCGAGGATCGGAACTCCGAGATCCCGGAGCTGTCGGGCCAGGCGGAGGGGCGTCTGTCCGCCCATCTGCACCACGACACCCTCCGGTCTCTCGTGCTCTACGATCTCCAGCACGTCCTCGAGCGTCAGCGGCTCGAAGTAGAGCTTGTCGGAGA
>JARRPS010000194.1:0-6320 GCA_037382625.1 Gemmatimonadota bacterium
ACGGCACGATCACCGCCCGCGCCTGGGACTTCGGCGATGGTTCGACATCGACGCAGGCGAACCCGCTGAAGACGTATCCGGCGGACGGCAGCTATGAGGTGCGCTTGATCGTGACCGACAATCGGAGCGCCAGGGACACGGTCACGAAGACGGTCTCGGTGCTGCAGCCGAATCAGCCACCTGTGGCGGCCTTTGCCTCCAGTTGCACGAACCTGAATTGCAATTTCACCGATCAGAGCACGGATGCCGACGGGACGGTCGTGTCGTGGGCGTGGGACTTCGGAGATGGGGCGACCTCCACATCTCAGAACCCGTCTCACAGCTACGCGTTGGAAGGCACGTACACGGTCACACTGACGGTTACCGACGACGAGGCTGCCGAATCGTCGCCGCCGGCTTCCCGAACGGTGAGCGTCTCGCCGGCGAACGAGGGTCCGACGGCGGAATTCACCTTCAGTTGCGTCAACCTGGTCTGTAACTTCACGGATGGGAGCAGCGACCCGGACGGCACCGTCGTCGCCCGCTCCTGGGACTTCGACGACGGCACGAATTCCAGCCTGACGAACCCGCAGCACGCATTCGCGTCGAAGGGGGACTATCAGGTCGGCCTCGAAGTGACGGACGATGATGGCGCGACCGGACAGACCTCGAAGACCGTATCGGTCAATTCCATGCCGGTGGTGTCGATTCTGCAACCCGCCAGCGGGTCCAGCTTCTCGACGAGCGCTACGGTCTCCTTCCAGGGAACCGCGAGCGATGCGGACGGAGATGATCTGGTCCTCGTGTGGGAATCCAGCCTCGACGGTACGCTCGGTGGAGGCCTCGATCTCACGAGTTCCGATCTGACGATCGGCACGCACGTGATCTCGTTCATCGGATCGGACGGCACCGCGGCCGACACCGCGCAGGTGACGATCACGATCGTGAACCTCGAGCCGACGGCGGCGATCGTCGCCCCCGTCTCCGGCGCAGTGTTCGGTCTCGGCGAAGTCGTGACCTTCAGCGGTTCGGGAACGGACCCCGAAGACGGCGCCCTGGTCGGGGCGTCGCTGCAGTGGACATCCTCGCTCGACGGCGCCATCGGTTCAGGCTCGAGTTTCCCGCGCAGCGACCTGCAGGCGGGAACGCACCTGATCCGGCTCGTTGTGACGGACTCCGATGGAGCGGCGGACACCGCGACGGTGTCGATCCGGATCAACGCGCCGCCGACGGCTGCGATCACGGACCCGGTGGACGGAAGCAACTTCACGGTCGGGACCAACATCTCCTTCCGCGGGACGGGCACGGATCCGGAGGATGGCTCCCTCTCGGGCGGGGAGCTCGTCTGGACCTCGAACCTCGACGGGGAATTCGGCTCCGGGAGTCCGACCAACGAAAACGGCCTCACCATCGGCGTGCATACGATCACGCTCACCGCGACCGACAGCGATGGCGCGAGCGCGACCGATCAGATCATCATTGCCGTCACCGAGGCTCCGAACGAGGCGCCGACGGCGGCGATCGAGGTGCCGTCGCAGGACACGACCGTCACGCAGGGGGACGCCGTGACCTTTGTGGGGACGGGCTCCGATCCGGAAGATGGAACGTTGACGGGGGCTTCTCTCCAATGGGAGACCGGAATTAGCGTCAGCCTGGGAAGCGGCGGCAGCATCGTGTCTTCCGATCTCCCGGTTGGAGTGAACACGATCCGTCTGATCGCGGCCGACCTGGACGGGGCGAGCGACACGGCGATCGTGCTCATCACGGTAGAAGAGCCCCCGAACCTGCCTCCGGTCGCCGACTTCACCTGGAACTGCACCAGCCACACCTGTGACTTCACGGACGCCTCCGTCGATACTGACGGCACGGTCGTTTCATGGACCTGGTCCTTCGGGGATGGCGGTTTCTCGACGGAGCAGAATCCGCCTGCCTCCGTGATCAGGGGGTTTCCACCAACTCGGCCCGTGCGATCAGTTTCCGGACTTCGTCTACGGGCACCCCGAGATTGGAACCTCCGAACCCCTCCAGCACGCCATAGGTGACGGCCACGACTTCGCCGTCCAGAGAGAGAACCGGACCACCGCTTCCACCACGCGTGGTTTCCGCATCGTACACCACCGAGGCGCTGGTCACCTGGCCCACGATTCCACGAGAGGCGAGCGGGCGTATCAGGTCGGCAGCGGCAAGCTGCTCGGCGACCGACCAGAAGTCCGGCATGGACTGTCGAAGCGAGTCGACGAACACTTCCCCGGACCGGGCCAGCAGGGCGTTGATTCCGGCAGGGTATCCGAGCACCAGGATTTCGTCTCCGGCGCCCGGCGGGACGGCCGCCAGTGGGAGGGGTGCGGCATGGCCGGCGAGTCCGGGCGCTCGGAGCAGAGCCAGATCGCTCGTGCCGCTGGCCGAAACGAAATCCGCGTCGAACGGGTCGGCGGCGCCGGGGGCGTAAACCCGGAGCCGCAGCACCGGAATCAAACCCTGCGCTTCCAGTTGTCCGGCCTGCTCGTCGACGCTCCAGGGGCGGGCTACGTGCCGGTTCGTGACCACGAGCCCGTCGTCGCCCGCCAGGAAGCCGCTTCCCGTGAACTCCGACGACCAGGGAGGCCCTCTCGCGTCGAGGTCCGTGATGTAGCCCCCTCCAGGTCCTCGGAGCAATCTGCCGCCCGGGCCCATGACGATGCGAAGCGTTCGCCCGTCCGGTGACCGCCAACCATATGCGCCTTGCAGGAAGACGACCGCCGGCTCCGCATTGCGCACGGCAGTGCGGCCGGCCTCGTTCATCGCCTCGAGCGCCTCGATGCGATCGGAGAGCGCGATCGCCAGCTCGTCGTATCGAGCCCTCAGCGCCGGGTCGTCGATCCGCTCGCCCTGCTCCCGGATCCGCGCCTCCACATTTCGCACCCGTCGTCCTTCTTCGTCGATTCTGCGTTCGAGACGGAAGCCGAAGACGGCCATGGTGACTACCGATACGAGCGTCATGAGGGCGACGGCGGCGAGTGCCACTCGGACGGGAGGAGATGTCTGTGTGAGCAGGTCCTTCGGCAGGTGTCGGAAAAACTGCCAAAGTCGACCGGGTCGGCTCGCACTGCCGAGCAGGGCACCGTCCAAAGCGTCCCGCCAGGTCTCGGAAACGGTCTTGTGCCGCGTCGGTGCGTCTCTGAGGAGCAGGAAACGGAGAATGGGACCGTTCTCGCCCAGGGCCAGCACATCTCCCGAGTCGAGGGTGTGCCTCTCCACCGGGACTCCGTTCAGGAACACCGTCTCGCCCGGATCGACCTGGAGGGTGTATTCACCGGACTCCGACTTGCGAAGTGCCGCATGATGAGGGGCGACGGCGGGAGCCGAAGCGGCCGGAAACCGAACGTCCACCCCCGGCCCGGTTCCGAACGAGATGTCGTCGGAGAACAGGTGCTGTCGGGTGCCGCGAAAAGGGCCCGTAAGGTGACCACTACGGCTTCGAGGCTCACCGGACGGCTTCGATTCAAGGATCTCTTCCGGCGCTCTCGGCGATCGCCCTCACGCCATCGATCAGTCTGCTCACCTCGACGGAAGCCGTGTAGCATGCGGCCCCTGCTCTTACGAGGCCGAAGGCGTCGATGCCCAGGCGTCTGGTCACGTCGCTCGCATAGAAGTCGCCGTGAGAGCAGAACACCGCATGCTCGAAAGCCAGGCGACGCGCGACCTCCGGGCTCTCGACTCCACCCACGACGAACGAGACCGTCGGCGTACGAGGCATGGCTCCCGCAGCGGGTCCGAACACCCGTACACCGGGGATCGAAGACAGACCCTCCCACATCTGAGCCGCCAGTCGATCGCCTCGCAGGTGCAACTCCCGCATGACCCGCTCGAGTCGGGTACGACGGTCGCCCGGTCCGGAGTCCAATGACGCGAGAAACTCCACGGCCGCCGCTGTCCCCGCGAGGCCCTCGTGATTCAGTGTACCCGTCTCGAGACGCTCGGGGGCCGCATCACTCGCCGGCCGTAGCCTTGGGGAGTCGAGCACCTCCAGAAGGTCCTTCCGACCCCAGAGGACGCCGACGTGCGGACCGTAAAACTTGTACGGGGAGCAGGCGAGCAGGTCACAATCGAGGGCTTCGACGCTCACCGAGAAATGCGGCGTGGAGTGCACGGCATCGACGAACAGCAGACTGTCGTGCCGCCTTGCAATGGCCGATATCGCCGCAACGTCGTTTACCGTCCCAAGCGCGTTCGATGCTCCACCGACGGCAATCAGCCGGGTCCGGGAGTTTACGACCGCCTCGAAGGCCGACAGTTCCAACGTGCCCGTGTCCGCGCGGAAGGGGACAGTCCTGACCTCGAAATTCCACATCCGGGCCATGTCGAGCCACGGATCGACGTTCGCCCGGTGGTCCAGCTCGGTCACTACGATCTCGGAGCCCGGGGGAAACTTGCGCCCGAGCGCGCGCGCCACGTGAAAGGTCAGCGTCGTCATGTTGGGTCCGAAGACGATCTCGCCCGGCGACCCGTCCAGAAGATCGGCCATCGCCGCGCGAGCTCCCGACACCACCTCGTCCGTCTCGGCGCTCGTCGGAAACCCCCAGTGCGTATTGGCGTTGTGCCGCAGGAGGTAGTCGGAGACCGCATCGGCAACCGACGCAGGTACCTGCGTGCCTCCCGGCCCATCGAAATAGGCCACCTCGCGGCCCTCGTGGCTGCGCTGCAGGGCCGGGAACCGGTCGCGAATCTCGGAGAGGGGAGCGATCATGGCCTGATTCCGAATTCTGGCAACCAGTCGCGGTTGACGATTTCCGGAACGAATCCGGACCGGCTTCGCGCCTCGGCCCAGGCGATCATGTCTTCCCGCTGCGCCGGGGCCGTGCAGAGGAACTCCGGACTCGGGGCAATCTGGACTCGCCCGAGGTCCAGTCGATCGGCATCCCAGCAGGTCATGATCGTGACGTCTCCCTCGGTTTCTCCGTCGGTGTGATGCGCGCAGGCATGGTAGAGCAAATCGAATCGCGACGGCTCGAGTTTGAACAGGCGACCGCGAAGCGAGGCGGCGAGATCAGCTCCACGTCGGCCATGCCCGTCATCCCACCCTTCATTCTTCCGGCAGCTGTCGTGAAAGACGGCGAATAGCGCCACCACCTCGAGGTCGGCACTCGTTTCCTCAGCCAGCCGGTGGCCGGTTTCGAGAACCCGGGCCCAGTGGGGAAGGCCATGCGTTCCATTCCAGCGGAGCGAATAGCGCTCCAGGATCGCCCGCACGACCTGGATCGGCGGTGTTCCCGTCACGTTCACTGCGAGCGCTCGGACGCGTAGAGCGAGGGGATACGCTGCGTACGAAACACGTACAGGTCATCGATGCCCGTCAACTCCCAGCGCCGGTTCCCGGACGCATCGACCTCCACCACCCGCCCCTCTCTACCGAATGAGACGAGTCCGCCGCCGTCCTCGTAGGCCTGCGTGCTGCCGCCCACGAGGGTGTGAATGCCCGGCCCGTCGATATACTGCCAGATCATCGTAGCGGTCTCCGCCGACTCGTCGATCCTGTAGCGAACGAAGCGGCTCGGCGCCTCGTCCGAATTGTCGAGGAGCTGGATTTCCCCGGGGTTGACGACTCTGACTCCGTGCTGTCGCTGGAAGGTGCCCTTCGGGTCGCCGACGAAGGAAAACTCGTTGCGCCGTCCTCCGAAACGCCAGATGACCTCTCCCGTCGCCGCATTCACCTTCGTGACTTCGTTGAGGTTCCGGAACGAAAACAGGTACTGGCCGTCGGTGTCCACGTCGATCGAGTTACCGTGCGTGAGGTTGAGGACGCGCGCGCCCTCGAGGGTGGGCGCCGATGTGTCGGTGATGTCAAAATGGTTGGCCGAGTGCCACTCCCACTCCAGCGAGCCATCTGTCGCGAGTCGCTGGATCACCGTCCAGTTGACTTCGCCGGTCGGCGAGCCTCCGTAAGGACTCAGGTCCTCGTTTCGATAATCGTCGCACATCACGAGAACCCGCCCGTCAGAAAGCACCCGGACTTCGTGCGGGCGAGTCTCGTACCCGACGCATTGAATGCGGCCCGTCTCCCGGCCCAGCTCGTCGAGAACCGGGTAGGCCCGGACGGCGTTCGTCAACCCATACGAGGTATACACTCCCGACGGGTGGGCCTGGAAGTTGACCAGAGTGATGTCGGGATCGTAGCGATACCAGACGACCCGGCCTGTATTGTCGACAATCACAGGCCCATCGGGAATCGAGAGTACCAGGAAGCCGGCGGTCGTGTCGGTTCCGACGGGTGTCACGGAAGGGAGCCAGTCGGGAAGGGCGCCGGTGGTCAGGGGCAGTGTTTCGACGAGGAGCTCTCCGGGATCCGAGAGCACGACCTCGAT
>JARRPS010000195.1:0-9443 GCA_037382625.1 Gemmatimonadota bacterium
ACGGAGCTGAAGCCGGAGGTCGGCGTGTTCCAGAACAACCTCGGCTCCGCGCTCGAACGGACCGGCTATCTGACCGAGGCGGAGGATGCCTTCCGCGCGGCGGTCGCCTCGGAAGAGGGGAGCGGGAAGGCGGCGGAGAGCCTGGCCCGGGTGGAGGCACGCACCGTGGGTCGGGACGCTCCCGACGCCGACCTGGTCGGTCTCGCCGCGGCCTTCCTGGACGAGGTCGAGGGATGGCGGTCGAGCCTGCTCGCCGTCGCGCCGACGGTCGGGGAGGAAGGCGGTTGAGCCGCGAGCTGCACACGCTGAACCGATCGACGCGGCCGGCGTGCCGCTGAACAGACGGGAGGGGCGAGGCCGCGAGGTCGCGCCCCTCCCGTCATCCCGCCGTCAGTAGTCCACCGGCCGCAGATACCACTCGCCGATCGTGGTGGCCGAGAGCATCGCCACCGTCGGCAGATTCCGCTTCCAGTGGGTGCCGTCCAGTCGTCCCTGCACGCGCGCCACCGCATCCGCCTCGAAGCCGGCGGAGACGATCCACTCCGCCGAGCGACCCGTCACCAGGTGATAGAGGATCAGGTCCGCCGTGCCGTAAGAGACGCCGAGGTCGGCTTCGTCGGTCTGTCCGACGACCAGGTCGGCGGTCGCCGGCTTCTCGACGACCTCCTCGGGCAGTCCGAGGTGGCGGGCCAGCGCCCAGACCTGCGACTTGAACAGGTCGCCGAGCGGATTGATCGGAGGGGAGTCGTCGGCGTGCCACGTGAAGTAACCCAGCAGGCGCTCCGACTTGTTCCCGGTCCCGACCGGCAGGGCCGAGAGCTTCGCCGCCTGGTCGAACAGCACGATCATCCGCTGCCGGGCCATCACGTTTCCCCGGCGGTTCGCGTCGGCATCGGGCTCGTTCCCGGCCAGGTATCCGTCCGCGGCGGCCGAGATGTCGACCGTTCGGGCGTGAATGCCGAGCTGATCAGCGACGAGCCTCGCGTGCTCGGCGCTCTCCGGACTCGAGGTCCGGTAGGGCATCAGGAAGGCGTGAACGTTCTCCGGTCCCAGGGCCCGGGCGCAGAGCGCGGCGGTGACGGCCGAGTCCACGCCACCCGAAAGCCCGACGACGGCCCGTTCGAACCCTCGACGCCTCACCATCTCGTCCTGCAGGAAGCGGACGAGCCACTCCTCGACCAGCACCGCGTCGATGGCCAGCAGATCGGGGTCCCGCGCCCGCGAAGTCGCGACCGCGCGATCCGGAGCGTCCAGCGTGGACGCGGGAGGCACGAAGTCGCTGTCGGGACAATCGTCGGGCTCGTCCTCGCCCCTGGCCGCGATCAGCAGCGGCAACGCCCGCTCGAGGTCCGAGAGCATCGGCTGGTCCGCGCGCGCCGCCGTGATCTCCCCGAGGTCCAGCTCCACCAGCTGCAGCGCCTCCTCCCAGAGGGGACCTCGCCAGAGGACATCCCCGCGGGGGCCGCAGGCCACGGAGCCGCCGGCGAATCCCTTGCCGCCCTCGAACCCGAGAAGCTGCGACACGGCGACGGCCACGCCGTGCTCCTCGGCCGCGGCCCTCGCGAGCCGCTCCCAGCGTTCCACATTGCCCGGACGGCCGGGACCGGGTTCGACGCCGCGGGCCGGGGAGGCACTGCTGACGATCAGCGCCTGGGCGCCGTCCAGCGCGGCCAGCATCGGCGACACGGAGTGGAACATGTCCTCGCAGATCAGCATCGCGGCGCGGCCCCAGCGGGTGTCGAAGGCCCGGATCGCGTGACCGGCCTCGACGAATCGTTCCTCCTGGAAGACCCCGTAGGTCGGGAGAAAGACCTTGCGGTGGACGTGCACCAGGCGTGGCTCCGGTGTCAGCTCGGCATACAGGGCCGAGTTGTAGATCCGGTGCTCGAACTCCTCGAAGAACCCGATCGCGATGTCCACGGGCCGGTCGGGCCCCGGCGCGGCGCGGTATCGCCCGCTGAGCTCGGCGAGCAGGGCGTGAGCCCCGATGGCGTGCTCCCGGACGCCTCCCTCGAGGAAGTAGCCGGTGAGGGCCGTCTCGGGGAATACCACGACGTCCGGCGGGGTGTCGAGGGCCTTGACCTCGGCCATGACCTCGCCGAAACGATCCAGCGTTCGCGCGAGGTCGCCCTTGTCGGGTCGGAACTGGGAGATGGCGATACGGAGAAGCATCGGCGCCCGCGTCTCGAGTGTGCGGAAATGTCCGCCCGGAACGTCCGCCGCCGCGCCCCGCCTGTCAACCGGGCGGCCGGTCCCGTAGTCTGGTGCGATGCTAGCGAAACGGCACCGGGGGGAGAGACGCGTTGACGGGTGACGCGATCGCGATCGGCGCGGCGGCCCTGCTGCTCGTCGGTCTGCCGCTGCTGACGGCGCGCGGGGGTCTGACGGAGGACCAGCTCGACGAAGTGCGCGACGCGCGCACCTCCGTCTACCTGTCGGCCGCTCTCTCGCTGCTCTTCTTTTCGGGGCTCGTCTACCTGGTGGCACTCTGGCGGGACGTGCCGCCGGAGGTCACCGGCTGGACGGTCGGGCCTCCCGCGCCCGCCTTCGCCTGGGCCGCCGCAACGGCCGCCGCGGGGCTGGCCGTGATCTGGCTGGTGGTTCGGATCGGGACACGCCTCGGGCTCGCGGAGAGTCCCGTGTCGCTGGCCCTCATGCCCCGGAACGGACGGGAGATCGCGGGGTTCTTGCTGCTGGCCGCGGTCGCCGCGGTCGGCGAGGAATACCTCTTCCGCGGCTATGCCCAGGGGCTGCTGGCGGAGGCCTTCGGGTCTCCGTGGCCCGCGGTCGTCGTCACCTCGCTGTCGTTCGGGATCTCGCACGGGTACCAGAAGTTCATCGGAATCGTACGCGCGACGCTCCTCGGGCTCCTGCTGGCGATTCCGGTCGTCCGCACGGGAAGCCTGTTCCCGGCGATCGTAGCGCATTTCTGGATCAACGCGGCCATCGGCATCGGTGGATGGAAATTTCTATATCCGGAGGGGATGCTCCGCTCCGGTGATGCGGACACGACGAACTGACCATGAGACCAGAGATCAGGAATTCGCCGCTCGCCGCCCTCGTGGCGATCGCCTTCGCGGCGACCCCGGCATTCGCACAGGATGGGCCCTCGCTCGATCCCACGGGTCTTCTCCGCACGGGGCTCCGGCTGGAGTCTTCGGACACGGGAGGTCGGGACGGATTCGCACTCTACGATGCCCGTCTCGGCGCGACGGGACGGATCGGTATCGTGTTCGACTACGTGGCGGGCGTGGAAATCGACACCCGGGAGGAGAACCTGCGCCTGCTGGATGCCGCACTCAGTGTGCCGCTTCGCGACGAGTTTCTGCGACTGGAGCTGGGACTCGCGCGAGCGCGCTTCGGCGGTGAAGCGCTCGTCGACAAGGGGGAGATCCCGTTCGTCGAGCGCTTCCAGGGCTCGCTCGCTCTCGCGCCGGGTCGCCAGCTCGGACTCGGGCTGAGGGGGGCCGCCCTCGAAGGCCGCCTCAACTACGCGGGCGGAATCTACAACGGAAACGGTCCCTCCTGGGAAAACGATGGAGACGGATTCCTCTGGACGGCGCGTGCCGGGTGGAATTCGGTGGGCGAGGTGGAGTTCTTCGAGGACTTCGTCTGGGAGATCGCGGCGAGCGTGGCATTCTCGGAAGACAGCGCCCTGCTGGCGCTTCCTCTCTCGCTTCCGGAGGAGGGCGTGGGCCGGCCGGTTCCGATGCTGACCGAGTTCACCGGAGATCGCGTCATCTGGGGCGGAAATGCCCGCGTGGCGTGGCGGGAGTTCGCCCTGGCGGGCGAGTATCTGCGCACGGACTTCAGTCCGAATTCGGGGAGTGACCTGAGCTCGGAGGGCTGGTACGCACAGGGCTCCTACACGCTGTGGGCGGCGGCGGAGATCCTGGCCCGCTACGACAGCTTTCGCACGGCGGGCGGCGCGGTCACACCGGGTGACGAGACCACGAAGTTCCTCGTCCTCGGTATCAACGTGCTCCCCGGACTCTACGGCCGGCTCGGGTTGCAGTACGCGATCGGTCTGGATGGAACCCTGGCCGGTCAGGAGATGGCCCTGGACAGGACCAACACCGGTCCACGCCTGGCGGACGGTCAGTTCCTTCTGAATCTGCAGGTGGGCTTCTAGCTGACGGCCGAGCCTCCGGTCAGTCGGCCGGATTCGCCTCCGGCGCGCCCGCGTGCCGCACGGTGATCCCCTCGACCATGAACACCACGTCCTCCGCGATGTTGGTCGCGAGGTCCGCGATCCGTTCCAGGTTGCGACTGATCAGGATCACCTGCAGGGCGCCTCTTCCGCGTTCCTGTGCACCAGAGCCTCCATCGCGTCGCGAAGCATCTCCAGCGCGATACGGCTCATCTCCGCCACCTCGGGAGGCATCGCGGGCGGCTGCACGGATTTCTGCAGACGCTCCGCCGCCTCGGCGATGTTCACGGCGTGGTCGCCGATCCTCTCGAGATCGGAGTTGATCTTGAGGATCGTGACCAGAAGCCGGAGGTCCCCTGCCATCGGCTGATGAAGCGCGAGGAGCTCTATGCACTCCTCTTCGATCCCGACTTCTTCGGCGTCGATCGCCTTGTCGGCGGCGCGAACCGCCTCGACGGAGCCGTCAGAGGTCAGGGCGTAGTTGACGGCCTCTTCCACCAGCTTCTGGACGGAGTAGGACATCTCGAGCAACCGTCCCTCGAGACGCTCCAGCCGTTCCTGAAATACCTTGTGCGACATCCGCGCTCCTGGTTTGAAGCGGCGGAGCCCTGCGGGCTTCCGCGCTCAGCCGAACCTGCCGGTGATGTACTGCTCGGTCCGTTCTTCGGACGGGTTGGTGAAGATCTTCTCCGTATCGTCGTACTCGACGAGCTCTCCGATGTAGAGGAACGCGGTGTAATCGCTGACCCGCGCCGCCTGCTGCATGTTGTGCGTCACGATCACGATCGTGTATTCCCGCTTCAGTTCACCGATCAGGTCCTCGATCTTGCTGGTCGCGATCGGATCCAGAGCGCTCGCCGGTTCGTCCATCAGCAGAACTTCCGGTTCCACCGCGAGCGCCCGTGCGATGCAGAGACGTTGCTGCTGTCCGCCCGAGAGCCCGAGGGCGCTGTCCTGGAGACGGTCCTTCACCTCATCCCAGAGGGCCGCCGAGCGCAGAGACTTCTCCACCTGCTCGTCCAGGTTGCCCTGGTATCCGTTGATCCGGAGTCCGAATGCGATGTTCTCGTAGATCGTCTTGGGAAACGGGTTCGGTTTCTGAAACACCATCCCGATCCGACGTCGGACTTCCACCGGATCGACCTCAGGGTCGTAGAGGTTTGCGCCGTGGAACAGCACCGCTCCTTCGACGCGGGCCACCGGAATCAGGTCGTTCATCCGATTGAAACAGCGGAGGAACGTGCTCTTTCCGCAGCCTGAAGGACCGATAAAGGCGACCACGCGGTTCCGTGGAATGGAGAGGGAGATGGTCTTGACCGCCGGACTGTCTCCGTAGAAGACGCTGAGGTCGCGCGTTTCGAGAGCCGCCTGTCCCTTGATCTCCACTCAGATCCTCTTCTGGTACCGGTTGCGCAGGAAGATCGCCGCCGCGTTCATCGCCAGCAACAGAACGAGCAGCACGATGATCGCGGCCGCCGCGAGCTCATGAAACGCCGCCTGAGGCTTCGCCGTCCAGTTGAAGATCTGAATCGGAAGCACGGTGAACGGGTCCATCGGGCTCCGGGGCGGGAACGCGATGAAGGTCAGTGCGCCGATCATGATCAGGGGAGCTGTTTCTCCGATCGCTCGCGAGAGAGAAAGGATCGTTCCCGTCAGGATTCCGGGCAGCGCCACCGGGAATACGTGGTGACGGATGGTCTGCCACTTGGTGGCGCCCACTCCATACGACGCCTCGCGCAGCGATGTCGGCACGGCCTTGATCGCCTCCTGCGAGGCGATGATGATCACGGGAAGGACCAGCAGCCCCAGCGTGAGGGCACCGGCGATGACGCTGCGACCGAGCGCGAAATAGCGAACGAAGATCGCGAGTCCGAGGATGCCGTACACGATCGACGGCACGCCGGCGAGATTGGCGATGTTGGTCTGCAGGATTCTCGTGAACCAGTTCTTGGGAGCGTATTCCTCGAGGTAGATCGCAGCGCCCACGCCCGTCGGGAAGCTGAACAGCGCCGTCAGGCCCATCATCCACAGGCTGCCCAGGATTGCCGACTTGATCCCCGCCCGCTCCGGGATCCGCGAGGGGTAGCGCGTGAGGAAGTCCAGCGAGAGCCAGCGCCAGCCGTCCCGGAGCACGTCGAAAAGCAGAAGCGCCAGCATCAGGATGCTGAACGCGATCGATGCGAGGCAGACCGCCTGGAAGATCGCTCCGACCCGCCTTCGCCTCGCGTTTGCCGGGCGGAATCGGTCGGTATTCACTCGTACACCTCACGAAACTTCCGGGTGACGCGCTGCGAGAGCAGGTTCATGCCGAGCGTGATCAGGAAGAGCACGAGTCCGACGGCGAAGATCGTCGAATACTCGAGGGTCCCGTGCGGCGTCTCACCAAGACTGATCTGCACGATGTACGCGGTCATCGTCTGGACGCTCTCGAGGAAGTTGAGCGTCATCTTCGGAGTGGCGCCGGCGGCCAGGGTGACCGCCATCGTCTCGCCGATCGCTCGCGAAATGGCGAGGATGAAGGAGGCGACGATTCCCGACAGGGCGGCCGGGACGACGACCCTGGTCGAAACCTCGAATTTCGTCGCGCCCAGTCCGTACGCTGCTTCGCGCAGGGCTTGAGGCACCGCGTTCAGCGCATCCTCGGAAAGCGAGGCGACCATCGGAATGATCATGATGCCGACCACGATCGCACCGCTCGCCGCGTTGAAGATCCCGGTCTGCGGGAAGACCGCCCGGATGATCGGGGTCACGAAGGTCAGGGCGAAGTAGCCGTAGACGACCGTCGGAATCCCGGCCAGTACCTCGAGTACGGGCTTGATCACGCCACGCACCTTGAGCGATGCGTACTCGCTGAGATAGATCGCCGAAGTCAGTCCGATCGGAAGGGCAATCACCATCGCTCCCAATGCGATCAACAAGGTGCCGTTGAGGAGCGGCAGGATGCCGAAATGCTGATCGGCGAACAGCGGAGACCACCTGGTGCCGGTCAGGAACTCGAGCAACGGCACCTCCCGAAAGAACCCGGCGGACTCAGTGACGAGCACCACCACGATTCCCACGGTGGTGAGGATCGATACGAGACCGCAGAGGAACAGCCCGACGGCGATCAGGCGCTCGCCCCAGCGTCGCCCGGCGCGGTGGGTCATGTCCGGGCCCTGTCCCGGAGGAGTGGTGATGATTCCCGCTCCCCCGGGATTACGGTCGTTCACTTGCAGGTCATCCGTTCTGGCTCAGTTCTCGCCCAGCAGGCCGGCCAGCTCGGAGTAGCGCTCCGCGGCCAGCGGTACGTAGCCGACCTCGGGCACCAGCGTCGTGGCGTTCGCGAGATAGAACTCGACGAAGGCCCGTACCTGCGGCTTCGCCAGCGCCTGGGCCTTGGTGTAGATGTACATCGGTCGAGAGAGCGGCGCGTATCGGCCGCTCTCGATCGACTCCCGAGAGGGAAGCACACAACCATTGCCGTTATCCACCGCGACCGCCGCGATCACGTCGGAGCTCTCCTCGTAGTAGGCGAACCCGAAGTAGCCCAGAGAACCGCCGTCGCCCTGAACGCCGACCACCAGGACGTTGTCGTCAGCGCTCGCCGTGTAGTCGTCTCGGCTCGCGTCCTCCTCGCCGACGATCGCCTCGGTGAAGTAGTCGAAGGTGCCCGAGTCGGTGTCCGGGCCGTACAGCTTGATCTCCTCGTCCGGCCAGTTCGAGCGAACCTCGCTCCAGCGGGTGATGCTGCTTCCCGGCTGCCAGACCCGCTTCAGCTCGTCCACGGTCATGCAGACGGCCCAGTCGTTCGACGGGTTCCGGACGACCGTTAGACCATCCCACGAGACCGGGATCTCGATCGGCTCGATGCCATTCTCCCGGCAGAGCTCGATCTCGGTTTCCTTGATCTCGCGCGACGCGTCGCTGATGTCCGTCTCTCCGCCACAGAACTTCTTGAATCCGCCACCCGTTCCGGATATGCCGACGGTCACCCGGACGCCGGGATTGGCGATCTGGAACTCCTCGGCCATCGCTTCCGAGATCGGAAACACGGTCGAGGAGCCGTCGATCGTAACCATGCCCGAAAGTCCGCCGTCGCCATTCGCCGCCTGCTCGCCTCCACCACAGGCCGCGAGGGGCAGGAGTAGCACCAGGGCCGCGCCGAGCACACGGAGCGTCTTCGGATCGTACCTCGTCTTCATCGCCTCGCCTCAATCAGAAGTGGAACTGCAACTGCGCCTTGAACGAATTCTCGCCCCGGATCCCGCTCTCTTCCCAGCTGGCGAAGTCCCAGCTGAGGACGAGGCGATTCCGCTTGTAGAAGTAGAAGTTCAGGCCCGGGGTGTAGCCCCAGCCCCCGTCATCGCTGATGTCCGTGTTCGGGTCGCCGTACGTGATCCGGAAGACCGGTTCCACGCCCTCGACTCCCAGAAAATCGGTGTGGAAATACCACATGCCCACGGCCTCCCAGGTCTGGAAGCTGGCGAAGTCGTCGCCTGCAGGAAGGTCGATGGGCAGTCCGCCGGGGCTCTGCGTCGGATTGTCGCCGAAGACGTAGCTGGCGATCACGTGGGGGCCGCCATAGAGGTCGATGGGCAGTCCGCCGGGGCTCTGCGTCGGATTGTCGCCGAAGACGTAGCTGGCGATCACGTGGGGGCCGCCATAGAAATCCCCCAGCCGCCCGAACAGCTCGAAGTCGTAATAGTACTCGGACTGCAGGCCTTCCGTCTCCGTCTCGTAACCCTCGTCGGTCGCTGCTGCGGCACCCCCGAGCTTGAGCGGAAGGTCGCCCACGTCCAGCTTGAATTGCACCCGACCCATGAACTGCTTCTCGCTGTTCGAATCCTGGAAGCGGAAGTCGGAGTCACCGGTGAACACGCCGGCCCAGTAGGTGAACAGCCCGTCCTCCGTGGACCCGTTGAGTTCCAGCCCGATGTCCCGGTCGCTCAGGTTGAACAGCACCGTTCCGGCGGTGAGCGAAGGCGCGACGAAGTCGTCGAGTCCCCGGATCGCCACCACGCGTTCGACGGTCGGCGACTGCGTCGACGAGATCAGGAAGTACTCGTCGAAGGGCCGCTTGAAGTGCCCGACCTTGAGCCGCGCCAGCTTCGAAAAGGTGAACCGGCCCCAGGCATCTTTGAGTCCCAGCTGCGTGACCTTGTTGTAATCGGGCTGAATTCTGAAGTCGATGTTCTCTCCAATCTTCCCCGTCACCGTCAGGCGAACGCGCCGCAGGAACAGGTCGGTCGACGGCACCTGCTCGCCGCACTTCGAGTCCGGGGCCACCGGGAACTCGTCGCAACTGCTGGTGCCG